>JAJZSZ010000452.1 GCA_021849365.1 Bacteroidota bacterium
GATGCCTGTTCAGGTGGCTTATCCGATTGCCGATGTGGTAAAAGAAATTAAAAGCTGGGATTTTGGTCGTCAGCGTCGTGTTTCGTTCGAATACATTGTGTTCAAAGGGTTGAACGACTCGCCCAAACATGTAACCGAATTGGCCCGCTTGCTCAACGGAATCAAATGTCGGATAAATCTCATACGTTTTCATCCGATTCCGGGCACTCCGCTCGAAGGAACCGATGAACAAACCCTGCAGCTGTTCAAGAATAAACTGAACGACAAAGGCATTCTAACCACTGTTCGTGCCAGTCGCGGACAGGATATTTATGCAGCCTGCGGGTTACTATCAACAAAGGAACTTCTGGGGTAGGGAAGCTTATTCCAATCTGTTGTTACTGATCAAACATGAATCATCTGGTCTTTTAACGAATAAGCAATTGCCAGAACATCCTTCCTGGTTTGATCATCAATTTTGCTTTTATCCAAAGCATAAAGAATATCGTCGATAACCTTCATATATTCTCCTTCATTGATATTCATCCCCCGATGTGCTGACAGCATATCTTTTCCGGTATATTGCTCAGGTCCGCCACTTCCTGCAGCTAAAAAATTAATCAGATGTTGCCTGACCTCAGCAAAATGCTTCGGATCGTCTTTTAATGGTAGAAACCTGGCTTTAACATCAGGATTAGACATGTGAGCCTCTACAATGTTGTCTACAATGACAGTAATTCCTTTTATACCGCCAAGTCTTTCATAAAGAGTTCCATTATTTGTTTCCATGGTTCTTTGTTTTTGAAGTTAAAAAAATAGGAGGAATCAATGATGTTTTTTATAAAAACAGTTTGAAATCCATTTTACAATTAAGTTACTGACCCAACGAATTGGGCTCAATAACACAAAGAGGTCGTATCACTTAGCCTTCCCAACATATCAATCTCATGGGTATTGCCCAATCTATTTAATCCTAAGTGGGCTGAAGTCGTTATTCCGCAGTAACCGGATCAATAATGGTTGATACCCGACTTACTGAGTTTGCGGGAAAGCCACCCAACTTTGCATGTTCGCGGACCATTTCTTCATTTGGAGCAACATACACGCAATAAATTTTATCCTCAGCAACATAGCTGTGAATCCACTGAATTTCGGAACCCATCTTTCTTAAAACATTACATGAAGCTTCTGAAATCTCCTTCAATTCTTCGGAAGTAAGTTTTCCTGCTCCCGGAATTTCCCTTTCAATTACATACTTTGGCATGATGCTTAATTTTTTAGTTTCCTACTCATCTGGCTTTTCGTATTCGCCCCGTTTGTTTCGTGGTTTCCGGCCTCCACGATTCTAGTTGTTGTGTTCGAATTAAGCGTTTGTCGATAAAAAAGAAACCAGAATTCCGATTACGGAGAGAGGGTACCATATCCGGGAATTGGTTTCTGGTGTACAGTTTGTCTTTTCATTGAAATGTCGGGCTTGTTTGCTAAGTTTGACATTTGGGCTGGATTTTGAATTTGTTTTGACTATTTGGATTTCTCTAAACGAAGGCATCTTTTTTTGTGGAACATGCCTTCCTTTTTAAGGGCGTACACATTTTGTAATTGTTTCTAGTTTTCTGAATTCAAATGGCTTTGGGCGTTTTAATTTGTTTGTTGATTAATTTGTAATAAGCTGATTGTCTGAATAAGTAAATAAAATTAAAACATTTCCTTCCGAGATAGAATAGCACAAACGTGTCATTTTATTTATAGTATTTCATCACAAAATTGTATGTATTGTCGCCCATAACGCGGTTTACAATCTCCTCCGGATCGATACGGTTTAGCGGATTATGAAAGTTCCCGGCATTATTTTTCATGTAGGTGTGCGCTTGCATTAGTAAGTAATCTTCAAGTGTTGGCAGGTTTTCAGCTGTCCAGAATCCGTTAATTGGATCGATCATTCCATCATAATCACTCCCAATACATTGAATTCCCCAGGCAAAGAGCCCCTGCGAGTCCAGTAATTCAGCAATGTGTTGAATCTGACGCCATACCAGGAAACTTGAATGAAATAGCACTTTTCTTCGCTCCAACCCGTGTGTTTTTTTCAGTTCAAAATCACCATGTGCAGTAATCCGTCGCTCGTCGAGTTGTAATCCGAAAAGTCCGTTGGTTCGGGCTACCCTGGTTATTTCATCATCGTAAAGGTTTATATCTGCATTCATGAACAGGTGCTTGTCCTTCTCGTTGCCGATGACAGCTCCGTGGCTTACCACCACCGGAATATCTTCTCCTGAATATTTGGTATCGAGCAGTTTGAAATATTCGAGGCGTGAAGCTCTGCTCATGTGTTTGATGTCGATCAGGATTCTTTTATTAGCTGAGTTGTCCAATAGTTTGTCAATCACTTCCACTCCAAGTTGAGTCAGTCCGGTGTTCATCATATACTTTTGATCAACTGCCAGCTTTACAATGCCAGTAAGGCTTTCGGCATGACCACACAGTTCGTTGAAAAAATGGTGAGCGAGGGTAATAAAAATGGGGCGATGTTCCCAGTTTTTAACTTTATCGACATTTTCGAGCACCTTGTTTCGGTCGGCAGGATTTTGCTTCGGGAAAATTCCGGTACCAAACGAATGTGCTCCTTCAATCGTTAGAACTACTGCAATTGAGTTCGATTTTCGGTCGTTGTTGGTATCGCTGTCAAGAATATGGGCGATATCTGAAGAATTTCGGGCCAGCGAATAATGGTAGTTAGCCCTGTCGGCAAGAGCAACCTGCTTGTTATCCATTTGGCGCAGGTAGTTGTATTCATTTTCAAGGTCTTGAAAATAGTCGGTTACTGATTGTACAAAGTCAATTCGTCCCTTTCCAACCGAAGTAATAAAATTGAGCAACAGATCGTTAAATTCACCTTTGCCAAGTCTGTTGTCAAAAAATCCTCGTTCCATAGGATATAATGACGCAAAAACAATCCCAGTATTTCCGTAGCCGAGCGACGAAAAATCGCATTGTCGGTATTTTACAATTCCTCCCAGCAAGTCAATCATTTTTTCAAACATGTTGGGTGGGTCGTAGTACCATACTGAACTTTTCGATTTCAGGTTTTTACTGTTTTCTTTTTCAGGAAAGCTATGCCCGTAGGCTTTTAATGTGGGATGGCAGTGAATGTCGGCGAAATATTTCATAATTGATGAGATTGTGATTTGATGAACCTTAAACCTTGAAATTTCCAGAATCGACCCATTCGTTTCGGAGAATCGACCACCAATCATCGGCAAGCCCCTGAAGTACATATTCGTAAGGGAGCCATCCGTAGCCATTTTGCCCCCAGCTGGTTCCCCAAGAATTTCTGATTAAGAATGCTCCGATTGATTCACTTCCGGACGCATTGGCATTTTTTATTTTCATATTATCATCATATCCGGCGACTACAATGGCATGACCACCTTCAATTTTTTCTCCTTTCGTTGGAAAAGGAATCTTTCCATCATTATTTCCGGCTTGAC
>JAJZSZ010000453.1 GCA_021849365.1 Bacteroidota bacterium
GATATGATGCTGAACCGCGACTCGCTCCGCTACGACGCCGAGTTGAAACTTTGCCGCAATGCCAACATCAACCTGGTTCGCATCTGGGGCGGTGGCGTAACTCCTCCTGATGTGTTTTGGGATTTGTGCGACAAACTAGGTTTGCTTGTTTGGTCTGACTTCTGGGTAACCGGCGATACTCATGGTGAATTTAAAGGTTCACTCCAGAATCCGAAAGAAGGAAATGTATTCCTGCACAATGTTGTAAGTACCATTAAGCGTATCCGCAACCACCCTAGCCTCTTGGTCTGGACTGGCGGAAACGAAGGGCATGTGCGCAAAGATGTTTACGACCAGATGCGCGAAAGCATCGTTACGCTCGACGGAACCCGTCCGTATATTCCATGCTCCTCAGGACACGCACATCTTCCGGCTGGATGGAATGGCGCCTATCCTGACAATCTGGCTTCAGGAGTGTACAGTGGAGGACCTTACACCTGGCAAGACACTAAAAAGTACTACCAGCTGGCCGACGATGCCAAAGACTGGGTTTTCAAGGATGAAACTGGTATTCCATCGCAGCCAACCTATAATAGTCTGAAGAAAATTATCCCGAACCTGGTTTGGGACAAAACGCTTCCGTTCCCGCTGAACCACACCTGGGGTTACCACGATGCAGCTACCGGAAATGGCAAATACGACGAGTATTACAAAACCATGGTTGAACGTTATGGCGAACCAACCTCGATGGAAGATTTCTCAACAAAAATGCAGTTTATGAATGCCACCGGTTACCAGGGAATTTTTGAAGCTGCAGGTCATAAACTGAACGAAATTGGTGGTGTAATGACCTGGAAAATCAACGCAGCCTTCCCAAGTGTGATTTGGCAGATTTATGACTGGTATCTGGCTCCAAACGCCGGTTACTATTTCGAACAACTCGCCTGTGAACCAATTCACGTTCAACTAAATGCGCTGGATTACAATGTTACTGTATTAAATCGCACCTACAAAGCTGTTCCTAATCTGACTGTAGTAGCCGATGTTTACAGCATCGATTCAAAATCACTTTTCCACCAGGAAGCCAAAGTTGACCTGACCGCAACAGATGTTAAAGAGCCATTCTCATTATCAAAAGTTTTAGCCGATGCCAAAGGCGTAAACTTTGTGGTTCTGAACCTGAAGAATGCTGCAGGAAAAGTGATTTCACACAATGTGTACTGGCTGGCTGCCGATAACAATTACAAAGCGCTGAATACCATGCCTCGCACGCAGGTTAAAGCTTCGGTTGTAAAATCGGAACAGCTGAAAACCGATAAACAATGGACTGTTAAGCTGACCAATGACTCGAAACAACTAGCCTTCTTTATAAATCCACAGTTGATTTCTGATGGTGAAGAAGTACTTCCAGCTTTCTGGTCGGCCAATTACGTTTCGCTGGCTCCGGGCGAATCAATTACACTGACTGTGAGCGCTCCAAATAGCAAGCTTACAGGCAAAAATCAGGAAATTCTGATTGAGGGCTGGAACACCGAAAAACAAACGCTTCGGTTACAATAAAAAAATCGTTCGTCATTAGTCATTTGAAGTGTTTTTTCTAATGACTATAACTATTTCATAAAGGGTTTATTGAATTTTGGGATTAATAATCAGCTATTATTGCCCAATTTCAGTAAACCCTTTTTATCTTTGCATAAAACATAAAAAGCCATGATACACATCAAAAAACGATACCTGATTCCGGGAATCATCCTGCTGATTTTAGCAGTCATTCTGTTTTTTCTTTCCGACATTACTAAAAATTACCTTGTCAAGAACAGTGAAAAACTAATTCACCGCAAAATTGAAATTGGAGAACTGCATTTCAACTATGCGAAAGTAGCCGTTCAGGTAAAGGATTTTGTGATGTATGAGGACAACAAAACGGATCAGTTCCTTTCATTCAGCGAGTTTTACATCAACCTGAACCCATGGACATTGTTGCAAAATGAATATTCGGTTTCAGAAATCCGGCTAGCTGAACCCAAAGTGCAGGTTATTCAGAATGGCGAATCATTCAACTTCGATAGTCTGATGCAAAAAGACAGTACTGAAGTAAAGAAAGACTCTACTAAAAACGAAATACTCAAATTCACGATCAGGAATATTCAGTTGAAAGACGGACAGTTGAAGTATATTGACGTTCAGAAAAAAAATGAACTCGACATGAAAGACCTGAACCTGAACCTCCCGTTGATTGCATGGAATAACGAAAAATCGGATATGGGTGTCGATTTCACTTTGGGCGAAAAAGGACATGTAAACGTTCAGGCTACCGTTGACAACATTCAGAAAAAATACCAGATTGCTCTGACCACCGAAAATGTAGATATCCAACCGGTTAAAAGTTACCTGACCGATTATTTCGATGTTAAATCGCTGGAAGGAGCGCTAACCTCGAAACTGAAGATTGTTGGCGACATGAATGAAGTGATCAACATTGCTATTTCAGGGAATGGCTCAGTTTCTGATTTTTCGGTTACCGACGGACGCTCTGAAAAAATTATTTCAGCGCCCAAAGTTTCGGTCACCATTAACGACATGAACCTGAAAACTTTCCATTTTGGTTTCGGCAAAATAGAACTTGATCAGCCGAAAATGCTGGTTATTCGCGATAAATCGGCTATGAATATCATGCAATTCTTCGAGCCTTATTTCCGAAACGATTCGATTGCTTCAGCAACAGCAAGTTCGACCCAGGAGGCGGGAACTCCGGTAACCTATAAAATCGACACGATCAGCGTGAGAAACGGTTTGGTTTCCATCGCCGACAATACCTTGAACCGTCCGTTCAAATATGATCTTAACGACCTAAATGTTACCATGACCGGGTTAACTGAAAGTGCCGATGAAATTCCGGCAATTTTCAATACAAAGCTGAACAATCGCGGAGATCTTTCAGGAAAAACCATTTGGAGTATGCAGGACTTTATGAAGCTGCAGATGGATGCCAAAATAAATCGAATGGAGCTGGTTAGTTTTTCGCCATACTCCGAATATTATGTGGCATCGCCCATCAAGCAAGGATGGTTCAATTACGATTTGGGGCTAAAAATGACTACAACCAGCCTGGTCAATACGAATAAAGTAAAAATTGACGAGCTGGAGTTTGGAAAGAAAACCAAAGACACAACGGCCATGAAAGTACCGGTGCGACTGGCGTTATACATTATGAAAGATGCCAACGACGAAATTAAATTCGATTTACCGGTGTCGGGAAACCCATCCGAACCCAAGTTTAAGTTGGGTAAAATCATCTGGAAAACTTTTGCTAACCTGATGGTAAAAACAGCACTTTCGCCATTTAATGCGTTGGCCGGACTTGCCGGAACTAATCCGGAATCGCTCGAAAAACTGCCTTTTGCTTTCGCACAGGACTCGCTCGACCAAAAACAACGTGACGACCTGACTAAACTGGCTACCATACTGAAAAAGAAACCCGATT
>JAJZSZ010000047.1 GCA_021849365.1 Bacteroidota bacterium
TTTGCATTACTTGTTCGTGGAATGCCTTTTAGTATTTCTGCAGGAATTGGATTTGTTGCACTATTTGGTGTTGCAGTGTTAAACGGATTAGTATTGATAACCAGCTTAAATGACTTAAAAAAAGAGGGGGTACTTAGTTTGGATATTCGAATTTTCAAAGCGACCCATTCCAGGTTAAGGCCCATATTCCTTACAGCGCTTGTTGACATTCTTGGCTTTTTGCCGATGGCCGTTTCAACTTCTGCCGGGGCAGAAGTCCAAAGGCCTTTGGCAACTGTGGTTATAGGCGGGCTAATTACTTCAACCATACTTACGCTGGTCGTTTTACCGGTTCTGTACGCCTTGTCCGAGAAAATAAGCCCCTGGAAACTGAAGAAAGTATCCGGCACGGGAATCCTTCTCCTATTTTTCTTTTTCCCTGTCAATGGCAAAGCGCAATCAAACATTTCCGCCCAACAAATTTCTTTAAATAATTGTATTGAACTGGCAATTAAAAATAATCCGGGATTAAATATCGCGGAGTTGAGCATCGAACAACAGCATGAGCTTAAAAAAACGGCTTTGGATATTGGGAAAACGAACATTTACTACGGGCAGGATGAAGTAAATCGGGGTCTGCAAAGCAGTATTTCTACTTTCGGGGTCAGCCAGGATTTTGAGTTCCCAACAAACTACCTGAACAAGGTCAAAATTCAGAATCAAAAAATTCAACTGGCACAACTCAATAAAGTGGTAACCTGTAAAGAATTGATCATGCAGGTTTCTTTTGCCTATTTCGGCTGGGCTTTGGCATATCGTCAGATGGAAATATATTCCTTTCTTGACAGCCTTTACGGCAGGTTTTATGAAGCTGCCGAACTTAGGTATAAAACCGGTGAAGCATCCAATCTCGAAAAACTGGCAGCCAAAAACAGGCAACAGCAAGTTGTGGTTTTATTAAACCAGGCAAGAACAAATGCTTCTTCCATGAAATCCGGGTTACAGCGGTGGCTCAATGTCACAATAAATGACAGCATCAGCCCGGCACAGTTTAAAATAACTGGTTCTTTCTTACTGCCTTCTGCCGATAGTCTTTTTAATAGCCCATCTATTCAATATCAGCAAGCCCTGGTGGAGTTGTCAAAGATGGAACTATCACAACAAAGGTCACAGTTATTACCCGATATTTCAGCAAAGTACGGTTGGCAAACCATTGATAACAAAAAAGGATTTTACACCTGGCAAATTGGTGTAAACATTCCATTGTGGTTCAAACCGGAACAGGGCAGGATAAAATCAGCACGGATTGAAACAAAAATTCAAAAGCAAAGACTGGGTGACCAGAAACTTGAATTAAAATCATTTTATGAGAAGCTCAGTTATAAATATTCGCAACTTATTAATCAACTGGGTTATTACGAACACGAAGGCCTTCCTCTTAGTAATCAAATGCTTTCCGGGGCTGAATTGTCGTACAAAACAGGGGCAATCGGTTATTTTGAATATCTCCAAAACATTGACCAGGCTGTTGAAATCAAAACTTCCTGGTTGCAGACCTTAAGCGATTATAACCAAACCATTATCGAAATCAATTATTTAACAGGTAAAAATTAAAAGCCATGAAACGACCATGAGAAAATCTTCCACACACAGGAGAATGATTATTAGGAGTTCCATCTGGCAAATGAAAAACAAAATTATAAACAGATGAAACGAGCCATGAGAATTGCTTCTCACACAGGCGAATGATTATCGGCGAGTTCCATATGGCAAATAAAAAACAAAATTATAATCATATGAAACGAACATGTTGTTTTCTAACATCCAAGGGGATGAAAATAATTTTCAGCAACATGGAGTTCCATACTACCTTTTAAAAACAAATTATTTACGTATGAAATATAAAACATATTTGACGCTTATTGTTGTTGTCATACTCTCTTATGCCTGCAACAACGCAAAAGACAATGGTGAACAGGATAAGAATGCCGAAGCAATCAAATTTACCAACAACGGAATTGTTGAATTAACCCGGGCACAAATCAAAACAGCCGGGATACTGTTAGATAGCTTTAAATCAGGGACAATAAGCTCAACCGTTGAAGCCAACGGACATACAGAATTGCTCCCAAATAACCGGGCGACCATCAACCCGCCAATTAACGGATTCATCGAAAGAATAAACTGCATAGAAGGTCAACCGGTAAAAAAAGGAGAAGTCTTGTTTGTTTTGAAACATCCCGATATCATTGAACTGCAAAAGAATTATATCCAGGCTGCTAACGAATTCAATGTCACCCAACAGGAAGTGGAAAGACAAAAAATTCTGAGCGATGCAAATGTGTCTGCGCAAAAACAATATCAACAGGCTTTGGCTGCTTTTCAAACGGCAAAAGCACAAAAAAATGCGGTTGCAGAACAGCTCTTGTTTATCGGGATAAACCCGGATGATGTGGAAAATGGCAAAATCTTTAATACAATTTCTGTTATTGCTCCTTTCGGTGGAATAATATCCAAAGTTTTTTCACACAATGGACAATTGGTTACCACCGGTGAAACGGTTACTGAGCTCATAAATGCTGATAAATTACTGCTCAAGCTAAATGTTTTCGAACAGGACGTTAATAAAATAAAGGTCAATCAAAAGTTAAATTTTACAGTTCCCTCTTTTGATGACACCAAAGTTTATCAAGGCACGGTTGCCTTCGTTGGCAAAACCCTTGATACGGAAACACGGACAATACAGGTAACCTGTATTCTGTCAGATTATACCGAATTGATACCAGGTGTTTATGTTGAAGCAAAAATATTTTGCGATCCGAGAATTACTGATGTACTTCCCGATGAATCGGTAGTTAAAGATGCCGACAGTGAATTTGTATTCAGGCTGGAATCAGATTCTGCTAAAACGGATAATCCGGATGAATTGACATTTAAAAAAATGAAAGTCAAAACCGGCAGTTCCGAAAACGGATATACAGAAATAGTAAATGCAAAGACTTTCCCGGATAATTCAACATTTGTCACGAAAGGTGCATACTACCTGAAATCGGAAATGAACAAAGGCGAAGGGGGCGAAAATCCGGATTGATAAAGTTTAAAGGATAGGAGTTCTGTATCACGGACAAACTCAAAGTACCCTTTGATCATAGGCCGGGTTATCAAATTAATCGGAATATGGAGAGCATGCTAAATTCTAATATTGAGTCCACTCCGAAAAGCCAAAAAATAAAGAATGCCACTAAGACGCCAAGTCACCAAGTTTCACAAAGATTTAAATATCAGCACTATGATTCTTCGCGAACCTTCGTGTTGTCATATTGTTAGTTCAAGTCATTCTGCTAAAACTATCGCGTTGTGATAACCAGTTTCTTTCCTTTCAGCAATTCGGAATGTGGAATGAAATAGCCATCTATTTTTTTATTGTCGTAGGTGATGCTTTCGATTTTCTTTCCTGAATTCTTTTTGATTATGGTAAATTCTTTTTCTCCAAGCTTGAATTCAACTTTATCGAACAGTGGAACCGAAATGATGTATTCCGGATCGGCAGGAGAAAATGGGTACAAGCCGATGGCGGTTAAAACATACCAGGACGAATTTTCACCTGCATCGTCCATCCCTGCATAGGCCAAATGGTTTTTCCCCATGTCGTAAAAATGGTTCATGATGCTGTCCAGCAGAACCTGTGATTTTTCCTGTTTGCCAATAAACGTGTATAGCCAGGGGAAGCTGTGATCGGGTTGGTTGCCATGGCAATATTGCCCGATGAAGCCTGAAATGTTGTAAGCTTCAACTCCTTTCCACGGAATTGAAAACAGGGTATCCAGCTTTTGCTCAAAATCGGCTTTACTCCTATGCAAACCAATCAGTCCGATGACATCATGAGGTGCGAAAAACGACGATTGCCAGGCGTTGGCTTCGCGGTACATATACTCATAATACGGGTATGTGGGGTCAAAATTCTTGATCCATTCCCCATTTTCGAGGCGACCTCTCATCAATCCGGTCGATGGATCGAACATGTTCTTGTAGTTGCCTGCACGTTTCATCAGCATTTTGTAACTAACGGTATCGCCCAGTTTTTTAGCCAACAGCGCAACCGCATAATCGTCGTAGGCATATTCCAGTGTTTTTGTCACCCCGGCAGTGGCTTTGGTTTCAACAGTCGGATTTTTGATGTCCTGCTCAGGGATGTAGCCTTTCGCAATGTATTCAAGAATATACGGTCGGCTTCGGTTTTCGAGTGTGGCATTCCGCAGAAGCAGGTTATATGCACTTTTCACATCAAATCCCCTGATTCCCCGCAGGTACGTTCCTGCAATAAATGGCGCCGCATGGTCACCGTGGAAGAAGGTGGGCATAAAGCCGGTGTTTTCTCCCTTGTCGATCAGCGATTTAATAACATCCACAGTTACTTTGGGCGACAACATGCCCAGCAGGACCAGCTTGTTGCGGTAATCGTCCCACAACGATGGCCCGGTGTAGTAGTTGAACCCCTTGTTAACCACATTGCCTTTCAGGTCGGTGAAGTCGCCGTTGATGTCGCTTCGCAAAGCAGGCCAAAGGAACGAGCGGTACAAGGTAGAATAGAAAATGCCCTTTTGTCTTTCGGTGCCACCGGTCACTTTAATCTTTGATAGCAATGTTTCCCAGGTTTTAGAGGCTTCATCGCGTACCTGCTGAAAACTTTTACCCAGCATTTCCTTTTCCAGGTTTTCTTTGGCATTGGCAATACTCACAAACGAGAATCCGATCTGTATTTCCAGGGGATTGGACGAGTCTGCAAAATTCACTACCGAAATTTCATGTTTGTCGTTTTTCCAGGATTCGATGTTTTTTATTTTGTGGTTGACAACAGCGTAGAAATACATTTTTTCGCCGGTTTGCTGGAACCCTTTAAATACATTTTCGCCTTCCTGATTGATTTCCCAGCCCCGAACCCGTTCGTTCGAATGGGATAGATCGACAATCAGTTTTTTGCTTTGTCCATCCCTGAATGTGTACTTGTGAAAGGCACAGCGCAAAGTCGAAGTCAGTTCTGCATTAACGCCGTAACGCTCCAGGTAAACCTGGTAATATCCAGGGTGGGCCGATTCGTTTTTATGGCTGTAAGCCGAACAATAGTCTTCCGGAGTGAAGTTTCCGGTAGCCGGCAGTAGCGGAATGTGGCACAGGTTCCAGTGCCCTTTACTGGTGTGGGTAAAAGCATAAATTACCGTGTCTTCGTACTGATAGCCAGAGCCACTGTGGAACAAGGTAACCGGACTTAGCTGAACCATGGCGTTGGGTAGCGATGCCCCCGGAAAAACTTCGGCGCCCCAGGTGCGGTGCGTGGGTTTATAACCGATGTCGATGCTGTCCCACAAAGTGGCCGTTCCCAGAAACGGATTTACATATTGGGTTAGTGGCTTCTGTCCGTTTGAAAATTTAAAAATTGAGCAGACAAAAATGAAGATAAAAATCTTTTTTATCATTTAGAGTTGGTTTTAGGATACACACCCAACAGAAATCAATTAATTATTAAATAATCCTTGCTTATTAAGAAGCGCAGCCGCTTCAAGTAGCATGGCGCCACTGGTTTGGGTAGTTAATTCGGTTGAAGTTCCGGGCTTGGTTTTCCAGTAAGTTCCGAATAAAATAAGTTGTTTGTTGGTTCCGGTCCTCCAAAGCGTTTCGGCGTTTAGTTTGAAGAAGGTAACATAGCGCTTCTTCGTGGCTGTATCAAGATCGGGATGTAGAATCAGTTGAGCGAAATAGCGGATAAAAATGCCTTTAAATAAGCCGCCATCTCCGTTCCCTTCGCTTTTTAGCAAGCGGTCATTACTATTAACCAGGTTATTCAGCGTATAATCAGCTGCTTTGATTGCATCGTTCAGATAACTTTTTTCTCCGGTAATTTTGTATAGTTCAAGGGCCGATCCCAGGAATGTTCCCTCGTTATAAGTAAAGATCCATGAAGATTGGACGGCACCGGTCCGGCTGTCGATATTGTCGTAAACTGCGCCATTGGCAGGATTAAAAAGGGTTTCTTTTTCCCAATCGTAAATCTTGACTGCCCAGTCTTTGTCTTTTGCATCGCCAAACTGCTGAAACATTCGTGCTGCCAAAATACAGGCAGGTCCGTTGGAACAGGCGTTTTTGCTGTAGGGTTGGCCTTTTTTCCAGGAAATGCCACCGCCGGCATTGCTGTTCCATCCTGTTTGAATGTCGGTCCAGACTTCTTTTGATGCTGATTTAAATCGTTCATCCTGTGTGGCATTGTATGCTCGAAGCATTGCCAACGCATTCCATTCCATGTCGTCGTAAAACACATTAAAAAAAGAGTTGCCATTTTTCTTTTTTACACCATCGTACCATTGAGAAATGGTTGTTTTATAAAAATTGTCGTTGGTACGGTTGTAAGCATCAATAACTACATCCAGTGCATGTGCCTGTGGCCAGTAATGAAAGTCTTTCAGCCCACTGTTGTTGTAATTGAAATAGCTGTCGGCACCATTCCAATACGACATGACGAAGGCATAGCTGCTACTGTCGGCTGCTGCGGTCCAATTGATGGCGTATTCTTTATCACCTGTATTTACAGGTTCATCTTTTTTGCTACAGGCCTGAAGTAAAATAACAGATGAAAACAGAAAAAAATAAAAGCACCTATTCATGGAACTGATTTATCGAGAATGATTAAAAACAGGGGCAGACGAATTGCCCGCCCCTGCTGGAAAATAAAATAGTGGTTTATTGGTTGCCTATTTTTACAACTTCGTGAGTATATGGATTTTCTGCCTGTAATAAAACAGACACATCAACCAAAGCACCATCCATTTCCCCTGCGAATTTGAATTTTCCGTTCCATCGGCTGTTGTCGACCGGGAACAGGTAATAGTACGACGCCGGGCTTGAGGCTGTTGGTCGGCTGTCGGTATTTGGGGTTCCCCACCATTCTTCTACCGTTTCACCAGCATCATTCAGCGTGGTCATCTTAAATTTATAACGTTCGTCTCTACCCCAACCTTCCTGTTTGAAAGTAATTGGTTTGCTGAAAGCCTTCCAGGCGCCTTTCCCCTGATAATCCAGTGAGAACAGGAACGTATTGGTTGGACAAAAGAACAATTGCATATCAGTAACTTCGGTATAAACCGATGATCCTACGTTAAAATCAAGTTTAATGCGATAAACGCCTGTTTTTGCTACGGTACAAGCATTCGTTCCTTCTTTCAGTAAACCATTTTCAGTATAGAATCTACGTGGAGTGCCAACTTTTGCATCGGCAAAATAGTATGTTTTCCCGGCAGTCAGTTTGGTGTAAACTTCAAATTCACCGCTGGTAACCGCTTTCATGACGCTTGCTTTTGAAAGATCGGTTCCACCTTCAGAGCCTTCACCGGTTACAAATACGTCAACAGGAACATCGGCAAAACCAGCCAATCGTGTGATTTCAATTGTTCTCGATTCAGCAGCTTTTACATCGTTAATTCCCTTGGAGGAAAAAACAGTCCAAATTAATTTGCCGGTTTCGGAAGATTGTATTCCGGCCATACCGGCAATCTTATTTAATTGTTTGTGCGAAATGGTAGCGTGGTTATATCCTCCGTTGTTGTCGGAAGCCATGCGATAAATCGGATTCGAAAAATCACCGCCTTCTTTGTCAAAGGCAACTTCATACAAAACCATGCCGCTGTCTTCGGCTTTGGCAGGTTCCCATTCGAAATAAAGAGTTGCCGAAGCAGAACTTTGTAATACGACTGATTTTCCATCAGACGGCTCGTAAAGTGTTTTCACGGCTGTTACTTTGGTATTTTTCATTTCGTCATCTTTGCTACATCCGGTAAATGCGATAAGGAAAGATGCTAATATGGTCAAGTTTATGAGTATTGATTTCATAATCACTATATATTTATGTTTTTTATTCATTATTTATTTCTCTGTCTTACTTGTATTGATTTTAATATCCGGCATTTTGCCCCAATGCGGGGTTGATATCTTTTTCCGATTGTGGAACGGCCCAAAGATAATCCCGGTCTTTATTGAAAGTCCTTTTATCCAACCGGATGTATCCGTTATCAGTCACGGCATCGCCATATTGAGCTCCGTGAGGATAGCTATTAAGTACCGTTTCAGCTGTTTTCCAACGGCGGATGTCGAAAATTCTCAGTCCTTCAATAGCAAGCTCACAACGGCGCTCGCGGTGAATGATGTTTTGCATATCTGATTTGGTCCAGGCTGTATTGTACGCCAGTGCACCAGGATCAGTAAATCCGGCACGCGCCCTCAAGGCTCTAACAGTTGTGTTCCAAACGCTTTCGTTCATTTGGCTCAATTCATTTTTGGCTTCAGCATACATCAGTAAAACATCAGCATAACGGATCAGGATCAGATTCAATCCTGAAGTCATACCAGCCAATGAGGTTGGATCGTAGTATTTCCGCATGTAATAACCTGTTGCGGTGGAGTTTGAACCTTGCCCTTTGTATTCGTCAACGGCTGCAGCTTCGTTTGGCGCTGTGCCTGGTTTAATATAGATGGTTTGTACAGTACCATCCGGTTTTTTCCAGGGAAATTCTTGGTAAACAACTGTTGCGGTAAGTCTTGGATCGCGATTTTTGTAAGGGGTAGTTTCGCTGTATCCTGAGCTTGCCTCTTTAATTGATTTTCCGTTGAGCATGATGTAATCATCAACCAGTTCCTGAGTAGGCGCAAGTGCATTTACCCTGGCGCCTACCGAAAGTGGCGCATAATCGTAGTAATTGCTCCAGGTCCTTAGCGAAGGAACATAACCCAGATCCAGAATTACCTCGCTGTTGTATTCGTTCTCCGGAAGGAAAAGCCCTTCGTAAGAAGAAAATAAGGAATATTTCCCGTAACCCGTTGTGTTGATCAGTTTTTCGCATTCGGCTATCACGTTTGCCCAGTCGTTGCTATACAGATAGGTTCGTGCTTTCAGCGCCACTACGGCTCCTGAAGTGATCCGTCCTTTGTCAACATCAGCATAATTTTCTTTTGTCGGAAGGTCTTTCAGAATGGCATCCAGTTCACTGCGAACAAACGAAAGAACTTCGGACTGAGGAGCACGGGCGATGGTCTTTGATTCGGACAAGGTAATATCATGATCGAACAAAGGTATATCGCCGTACCAGGTCGTCAAACGGAAATACAGATAGGCCCTGATGAACCTTGCTTCTGCTTTCATTCTGGTTTTCAGCATTTCATCCATATCCGGAATGCGGTCAACATTTTCGAGAAACGTGTGACAGGTTTTGATTCCGGCATAACAACCTCTCCATTCTCCAGCAAAACGGCCGTTCGAAGCATCAGCCTGTCCGGACGAAATTGCTTTTTCGCTGGAAGATCCACGCCCTTCGTACAAATTATCCGACAAAGCTTCTGTGCTGAAAAAATAATCGCTGTTTGTCATTTGACTGTAAGCCATATTTAAAACCATATTGGCTTTTTCAGTAGAAGTCCAGTAGTTTTCTTCAGTAAATTTGTTGGTTGGTGCAAGATCCAGCTTATTGCATGAGGTAACCAATAAAAGAGTTGCCACAGCCATACTATATTTTAAAAATCTATTTTTCATAATGATGCTCTTTTTTAAAATTCTACATCTAATCCAAATCCGTAGTACTTCAAGGTGGGATAATTACGTCCGCTATTTGCTCCCAAACCGCCTGTTCCACCCATATTGCTTCCGAATTCAGTTGATTCGGGATCGATAAACGAAACATTCGAAAGGGTCAACAGATTCTGTGCATTCAAACTCATACGGCATTTCTGAATTCCGATTTTAGAGGTAAGTTGCGTTGGCAAAGTATAGCCAATCTGTATATTTTTCAAACGGAGGTAAGCTGCATTGAAGATGTATAAATCAGAGCTTTTCTGGAAGTTATTGGTATTGGAAGCCGATCCGGGAGCTGATAAGCGTGGCCATCTTGCGTCGGTGTTTGTTGGTGTCCAATAGTCAAGCTGATGGGTGTACATTACATACGAATAGTTTGAGTGAAAAGGCTCAACCAATTCTCCTCGCAGGAACATGTCGCGTTTGCCTACACCCTGAATCATCAATCCAAGATCGAATCCTTTCCATTTGAGTTCATAATTCAATCCGAAAGTATAACGGGGAAAAGCATTTCCCAAAATGGTACGGTCTTTATCGTCAATTACGCCGTCTTTATTAATATCCTTGTATTTAACGTCACCGGGCTGAACCGTAGCTCCCACAGGTAAAGCACCGTTGGCAATTTCTTCATAACCCTGAAAATATCCGTCGGTTTTGTAGCCGAAGTATGATCCGAGAGCATCACCTTCACGAATAATTTTCAGCATCTGGTCGCCTGAGTTGATTTGCTCATTACCTCCAAAATTGGTTACCTCATTCTTCGAATCGGCAATGTTAAGGCTTACGTTATGTGAGAAAGCCCCAGTCTTTCCGCGATAGCCCAAAGTAGCTTCCCAACCCTGATTTTTCATCTCTCCGGCATTTTCTTTGGCAACTGCGCCACCAAAGACCGAAGGAACTACAGGCGTTAGTAAGATTTGTGAAGTAATTTTGTTGAAATAGTCTAATGACACAAAGAACTTGTTTTTAAAGAAGGTTGCATCCGCGCCAAGGTTGAAGTTGGCTGATTGTTCCCACTGAAGCTCGCTGTTTCCAAAAGCAAACCCGGTTCCTGATACTGCCTGATTATTAAACCCATAGGAGTTGCTATAAACTGAATAGGTGGTAAAGTAGGAATAATCGCCAACGTTCTGATTACCCAATATCCCATACGAACTGCGTATCTTTAAATCACCGACCTTTTCGCGGTATGCAGCCATGAAGCCTTCTTCAGACAATCTCCATCCAGTAGAAAAAGATGGGAAGAAACCCCAGCGGTAATCTTTTGCAAACTTCGATGAACCATCGTAACGGAAGCTGAATTCCCCGTAATATTTGTCTTTGTATGTATATCCGGCACGACCGAACAACGAGTTGATGCTTCTTTCCTGCGTTTGTGCAGGTGTATTGTAGCTGGTCGGATCGATGATTGTTGCCGATTCGGGAAGACCTAGATCCCTGTCGGTATATTTCATCTTTATTTCGTTGGCTTGCCTGGTGTAGGACTCGTTAGAAGCCCCGAGCAATCCCATTACGTGATGAACTTTGCCAATTGTACGGTCAAAATCCAGCAAAAATTGAGTGTTCAGGATGTACCTTTTCTCATTGTAATCTTCAGTATTTCTTCTGCTATTTGCAAATGAATTAGGCGTTGTTGCGGTTGCGCTGGCATAAAACGGCACTTCCAGACTTCTGATGAACCGGTGATTGGCACTTAAGTCCAGGCCGATGATGCCTTTTGCGGTCAGGCCTTTTATGATTTTAAACTCACCATTCAGACTACCAATAAAATTGTCTTCATCTTTTTTCTGGTAACCTCCGGCTTCAAGAACTCCAAGCGGGTTAAATTCCGACAACACATCGTTAATCAGGTAATGACCGTTATCGGCTTTCATCTTGTAGTAATAATACGGAGGGATACGGCCGCCGTCAACAATTAATGTTCCGGCGCTCGAATTTGGGGCATTCTGCATGGTACGGTTGTAAGCCATCAGAGCGCTGATTTTCAGCCTTCCATATTCGTTCACCAAATTTGTTCTGAAATTGTAACGTTCAATTCCATAGTTTCCGACAAAATTGCTTCCCTGGTTGTAATAGCTGGAAGAGATCATATAAGTTGAAGTTTCGTTCCCTCCGGAAAGACTTGCATTATAGTATTGCTGAAGGGTTTTTTGCAAAATGTCATTCAGGAACCATTGGCCGTCGCCGTTTTTCTGTAAATCACGGATTTGTTTGGGAGAATATATCGGGGAAGAACCCGAATTAATCAGGGCCTGATTTTTTAACATCGCATTTTCATATCCTTTTACCGGAGTGTACAAAACATCAGAATTCTGTATTCCTACCATTGAATTGAAACGAACTACCGGTTTTTTGTTTTTCGTTCCTTTTTTGGTGGTAACGAGGATGACTCCATTGGAAGAACGAGAACCATAAATGGCGGCACTACCTGCATCTTTAAGAACAGATACGTTATCAATGTCGCCGGGATTTAACTTATTCAGGCTTTCAGGCTCTGTAATTATTCCGTCGATAACAACCAGAGGATCGTTGTTATTCATTGTACTTACCCCACGAATATTGATATTCATGCTGTTGTCATTGGGATTCATACTTTTTTGCTGAATTGTTAGATTGGCGGCAGCGCCCTGAAGAGCCTGCGTCACATTACCGACAGGCCGGTCTTCGAGAACTGTTGAGGCAACCTGGTCGATAGCCCCAATGAGGTTCTTCTTTTGTGTAGTTCCGTAACCAATGACTACCACTTCGTCAATTCCGACGGTTTCGTCACTCAAAACCACGTTAACAATGTTTTGTTTTCCTACTTTTATTTCCTGCGTTTTCATTCCGATGAACGAGAATAGCAAGGTACCTCCTTCAGGAATATTGGAAATGGAATAGTTACCATTTGCATCGGTAATGGTGCCGTTGGTGGTTCCCTTTAATACGATCGAAACACCCGGCAACGATGAGCCCGAAGAATCGGAAACTTTACCTGAAATGGATTTCTGTTGCTGTGACAATGTAGGGAAGGCTCCATTTTCGGTAAACAATACATAATTGTTGCTGTTGAATGAGCGGAATTGGACATTCGTTCCCTCGAAAAGTAGTTTTAAGACATCTTCAACGTTCTTGGATTGACAATCAATATCTGTTTTTCGATCTACATTGATGTTGTTGCTGTTATAAAGAAATCGGAATTCAGTTTGCTCTTCAATCAATTTTAAAATGTTGCTTATTGATTCGTTCTCCGCTTTCAAACTCAATTTCCCATTTTTCTGGGAAAAAACAGCGCCTGAAACCTGAAAAAGCATCACAAACAAAAAGAAGGCTGTTAGTTTCATAATTCTAAAAATTTGTTTCCTGCAGGGTATTTTCCTGCCATAAAAAAACCATCGTTTTTTTTTCATAAATTTGAAATGTTAAATTGTTGTTATTTAAAATAATAACATGCTGATTACCTGAAGGAAAGTGGTAGGACACTTTCCTTCTTTCATTTTGCATGTATTTTTATTTGTTCACCGTTTACTTCATAATCAAATTTTGAAGTTAATTGCATCATTTCCAGTAATTCACGAAGACTCTCCGTTTTAATGGTCATGGTAAACCGATCATCCCTGTTGACAAGCGAATCCAGTTTAATTGACACGCCATACCACCGTTCAATTCGGGGCACCAATTCGGCAAACGAAATATCCTTAAACCGCAATTCATTGTTTTTCCATAGGGAATAGATTTCTGTTGATACATTCTGAACGTTCAGCTGTTTAGTCTGAATATTGTACTTGGCCTGTTGTCCAGGGTTCAATACGGCTATCTCGGAAAAGTTGGAATCTTCAATTATTACCACCCCTTCATCAAGAGTTGTTTCCACAAAAGCTTCAGACGAGAGACTTCTCAGATTGAAGCGGGTACCGGTCACTTTCACCTTCATCCCCGATGCTGTACTCACTTCAAACGGGTGCTTCGAATCCTTTTTGACTTCAAAATAGGCTTCGCCATCTACATTCACTTTTCGGGGAACGGAAACATCGTATTTTAAAATCGTCTGTGAATTGAGCCAGACCAGGGTCCCATCAGCCAAAATAATTTTTGATTTTTCACCTTTCGGCGCTTCGAAGCAAACAACAGCCGGTTTCTTGCTGGTAAAGAAATGCTCTTTTGTCCATAAGCTTCCAAATCCGATTGTCAGCAGTACTAAAGCAGCAACCGCAATCCTTCTGAAAACTTCCATTGAAACAACTTTCGATGTGCGGATTACTTTTGGAATTTGACTGTTAAATCGATTCCAGGCCTGATCAACATCTATCCCTGATAAAAATTGTTTTTGTTTAGTGGCATAAAATACCTGATGTATTTTACGAAATTGAGTCTTATTTTCTTCTGAAGCAGAAATCCAACAAAGAATTTCTTTGTTTTCGGAGACCGACGTTTCTTTATTAAGAAACCGATGTATCAAGATATCGTTTATTGATCCTTCCATTTTTCGTTCTTTCAATAAGTTTATACAGGGAAGCACCTTCTTACCCTTACAACGGAAATAAGTTTTTAAAAAGAATATTTAAAAAAGCGGGTATGCAGCTATTTCAAACGTTGTGGAATACGTCGTCTATTTTAGGAAAAGGCTAATGATAATGACAACCAGGTAATCTTTTAATTCGCTTTTCAATTTTGAGAGGGCACGGCTCATTTGAGTTTCAACTGTTTTTACAGATATTCCAAGCATTTCGGCTATTTCATGATATTTTAAATTCTCGTCCCTGCTTAATTGAAATATTTTTCTGCATTGTTCTGGTAATGACTTTATTGCATCGTCCACTTTGATTTGCAACTCAGTGTACAATACAGATTCATAGGAGTTAAAATCTTCAGATTGATTTTGATAAACTGATTCAATCACAGAATAATAACTATCAATTACCTTTTGATGTGCAATGAAGTTGAAGCAAAGATTTTGGACGGATTTGAATAAATAGGGACGGATTTCGTTATCCAATTTCAGTTGGTCCCTCTTTTTCCAGATGTTCAGAAAAACTTCCTGCACAATTTCTTCCGATTCATGCTGATTAGCTATGAATTTATTGGCAAAACCACATAAGCGCAGGTAATACTTTCGAAATAATAACTCAAAAGCCTGTTCTTCGCCTGATTCAAGTTTTGAACTAAACTTCATTTAAAGTACACTAAGATTCCGTCAGCAAATATATAATTTCCTTCAGTACTTTTCCGGGTTTAAAAATCAGCCAATGAGCGATCATAAAAGCGGTACCAGCCGATAAATCACTTTCGAAAGGCAAACCTTTTGCTTTCCACATCAAGCATTACTGCATCCCTGCTCCCGCGCGATTGCATCGCGTGGTATTCCACCCTACCAAACAACAATGACATTGTCCAACCTATCTTTCTCTCCGGCATAATCCGCACCGTTGGGGGGAATAACCTTCATTAAACCACGCGATGCAATCGCGCGGGAGCGAGGGAAAGTCTTGTAAGATTGGATTTTCAGTTGTTTCCATTTTTTAGAAGATATAATTAAACAAATATCCGACGATCATTATTCCAAAACCTACAATGCCAATGAAGGTAAATATTAATGGAAGTTTCAATACTTTTCTGAGGATAACCATTTCCGGAAGCGAAAGGCCAATCACCGACATCATAAATGCGAGGGCAGTTCCAAGTGATGCACCTTTTTCAATCAGCACCGAAACAATGGGGATAATCCCGGCAGCATTGGAATAAAGCGGAACGCCAATAAGGACGGATAAAGGAACACTGTACCAGGCCGATTTGCCCATCAGGGCCGCCATATAACCTTCGGGGACATATCCATGGGCGCCAGCCCCGACGGCAATGCCAATGGCAACATAAATCCACACTTTGCCCACAATTTCTTTCACCGCCTGGTAGCCGAACTGAAGCCGGTCGGCCAGTTTCTGCTGTTCTTCCCCCGCTCCCGCATCTCCCAGCTGCGTTTGGTAGACCCAATCCTGCACCCAATGTTCCAGTTTCAGTTTGCCAATCGTCCAGCCTGCCGTTATCGCGATAGCTAAACCCGTAAGCACATAGATAAGGGCTACTTTCCATCCGAACATGCCGAACAACAGCACTACCGCCACCTCGTTGATCATCGGCGCCGCAATCAGAAACGAAAAGGTGACCCCCAACGGCACACCCGACTCCACAAAACCCAGGAAGAGGGGAATTGCCGAACAGGAACAGAAAGGGGTTACAATTCCCAACAGGGAGGCCAGTATATTACCCGCAAAAGTTGATTTTCCTTCCAACACTTTGCGGGTTCTTTCGGCAGAGAAGTAGGAACGGATGATTCCCACAAAAAAGATGATCAGGGTCAGCAGCAACAGTACCTTTGGCAGTTCAAAAATAAAGAACCGGATTGATTCTGTCAGGCGTGTTCCCTTCTCCATCCCGATGACAGAATCAATCAGCCAATCGGTTACAGGCTGAAGGTGGTGGTATATCAAATACCAAATTGGCAGCATCGCAACTGGCAGCCAGAGTTTTCGATTATTATTGATCTGTTTCATGTTAATTCGTTAAATACCGAACAATGTTTTCAAATTTTTTAACTGCAACAACCGTGTTTGACCGACTCTGAAGTCCCATTTTTAAGCAACCGGTTGATGTCGCCTGAGCAACACTTTCCCGAAGGGTTGAGCTCTTTGCATTGGTTTCCCGTGCAGGCGCCCGTGCTTTCCTGAATAGCTGAAAGCGTCCTTGCGCCAAGCTTAACAGCCGCTTCAATCTCCTTTTGGGTTACCTGCCTGCAATAGCAGATCATATTGTCGGGAGTGACCATCTTAAGGCCGCTGAAATTCAATTTTCCCATTGTATAGGTTTTCTTTACTGTAATCGGGTGAGAAGCTGTTTGATTTCGTCTGAAGAAGGAACCCATCCCTTGATTTCTACCTTGCCGTTTACAACCAATGCGGGAGTAGCCATTACCCCGTATTTCATGATTTCCATGATATCTTCCACTTTGGTAATGCCGGCGTCGATCCCGTTTTGTTCAACCACTTCGCGGGTAAGCTTTTCCAGTGTTTTACACTTCTGGCAACCTGTGCCTAAAATTTTGATTTCCATTTGTCGTTATTTTGATTTGTTTTCCGATTATTTTTCGTCAATTTTCAGAAGCTTTCGAAAAAGCTCCTGCGCCTCTTTCCAGTTATCTTTGTTCAGGCAATATCTGATACGAGGCGCTTCAATTTCGCCCTGAATCAGTCCGGCATCCTTCAACTCTTTCAGATGTTGCGAAAGGGTTGATTTGACAATTGGAAGTTCTTCGCTTAAGTCGCCACTGTAACAACAGGATTGTTTCGACAACAATTCGAGAACATACAACCGGATGGGATGGCCCATCGCTTTGGCATATCGGGCCGCTTTTTGCAGCTCTTTCGTTATTATTTCTTCTGACATAATTCGTTGTTCGTGAAACTACGAACAAAAATAAACCTATTTTTTTAATTGAACAAATATTTCAGAAACTATTAAATTTTGTTTCTCCCAGACTTTTCGGCGTTTCCTTTCGAAAACCCAGAAGTTACAATTCGGTAATATATAATTAATTCGTACCTTTAAAACTTTCCCTAATTTTGTCCAAAATTTTCAAATATGATATACATGGCAGACACAGCCGATCTGGTAGAACTCCGGAAGCTGTATACATTTTTTCCCCTGGGAGGGGTGACAACCAACCCGACTATTTTAAGTCATGCAGGCTTAAAACTTACCGTAGCAATTGAAGGGATCCAGGAGCTGGTTGGCTCCGGAATGGTCCACGTTCAGATGATCTCTGCCGAAACGGACGATATGGTGCGTGAAGCAAAGAAATACCGGAGCTATTTTGATTTCGGGGATAACTTCTATGCCAAAATTCCGGTAACGGCCAATGGCTACCGGGCCATTCGGGTACTGAAGGATGCTGGCATTAATGTAACGGCCACGGCCATCTTCACCCAACAACAGGCTTTGGTAGCCATGAAAGCTGGAGCCGACTTCGTAGCCCCGTACGTAAGCCGTCTCGACAATATCTCCTCACACGGGATTGAAGTAGTGGGTGATATCGTTAAAAATATCTTCGAGTATGAACTGGACGGTCAGGTATTGGCGGCCAGTTTCAAAACTGTCGACCAGATTTACAGGGTTAGTATGGCCGGCGCACATGCGGCAACCATCAGTCCAGAGTTGCTCCACCAACTTATCAAGCACCCAATGACCGACATCGGGGTCAAACAGTTTGAACTTGATTCGGAAGGTTTGTACGATATCGATTTTTAATCTCTCTGTACGATTTCAATTCTAAAAAGAAGGAGTTACGAAATTTGACTTTCATAACTCCTTCTTATTGTACAGTTCATCCGTGTCTTAATTTCCAGTAGCCAACTGGTCCATCATTATTTTTAACGTACCAAACAGGGTTGTCGCCTGCTTATACAGTTCTTTGTTGGATCTTACCGCTTTGAGCATTAACCCCATATTCATTGTGGAAATAATTGTTTTACCCTGATCCTCGTAAATTGACAATGTACACGGCATAAAGGTTGAGAATTCCGGATTCGAAGTGAGCATCATCGACTTTGACCGTAAACATTTCTATCATTCTTTTTTTGGGCACTACGGCCTTTAATATCCTGTTTATCATGTTTTTATATTTTAAAAAGTGACTGTTTTATCGGCCCAAACCACCACGTTTACACAATCGACCATGGTTGAGATGGGGCAAACTTCCATCGAATTTTCCAAATGCCGCGATTTGATGCAGGTGCCACAGGCAAGTATCTCGCCCCCGGCTTTCACAAAATTGCGAAGTTGCTCATCCACATTGTATTTCTCGTGTGTGAGGCCTTCACATTCCACCGCTTCACCCATTAAGAATACTTTTACTTCGTGCCCTTGCCTGGTAGCGGTTACTGCAAAACGAA
>JAJZSZ010000048.1 GCA_021849365.1 Bacteroidota bacterium
CGATCTTGGTAAATACCCTTTTCATACACCAGTTGCTGACCAGGCATTAGCTCCGAAACAGGTTTGTCATCCAGGTTATAAACCTGTACTTTGCCCGAAACCAGTGTTACATCAGCAGTATTTTTCCCGGAATCTTCATTCACATTAAAACGTGTTCCGAAAACACGTATCTGGAATTTCGATCCTTGAACAATAAAGGGATGCAGAGGATCCTTCACTACATCGAAGAAACACTCTCCTTTCATCTTAACCGTCCGGTTTGTGGCCGAGTAATCAGAGGCATATTGTAGCTCAGAGCCCGAATTAAGCCAAACACATGTGCTGTCGGGCAATACAATCTGAGTTTTATTGCCTTCCGGAGCAACAATTTTTGTGTAGGTAACCTTTCCCGTAGGTTTGTTAAATAACTTATCCGACTCCACTCCTACCAGGAAAACCAACACCAATACAGCCGCAGCTGCACCCCAACGCAAGAAACCAATGCGGAGACTTTTAGCTGCCGACCGATACTTAACTTTTTTCATCAGTTTCTGCCAGTTTTCCGACAAATCAGGCTGGTAAAACTCAGTTTTCCCTTTGGTAACCGACCATGTATTTACAATTTCTGAAAGGATAACGGGATGATCAGGCGAAGATTCAAGCCATTCCTGAATCTGCTGTATCTGTTCCTGACTGGCTTCATCTTTTAGCCGTGCAGAAATAGCATCCCAAGGTATGTTTTGTTGTTCCATAAGTTTGTGTTCGCTGATATGTCGCATTAAAATCAAAAATCCCTCAACTGAAATTGAAGGATTTTTAACTTTTTTTTGTATTATTTACAGAAAGACTCTATTTCAGCTATTTATAACTCAATCCATCGCCAAATTTAAATAATGCATATCCGGCAGGTTCCAGATACCCGGGCACATCGGCTTTGTTTTCAAGCACAGCTTTCATCGAAACCGGAGTTGTAAATGGCATTTTTCCCGAAGGATTGAACTTCCCGCTCAACACATCGAGCAAAGCATCCTGAGTAGTTCCAAAAGTTGCCAAAACTGTTTTCAGATTTCCGTTGTCGATTTCATCAATCACCCAAGGGTTGGTATAATTGATCACAACAATGGTTGGTTTGCTATTTTTAATTTCGTTCACATGAGCCACATCGATCCGGTTTTTCGACAAGCCAAGTTCAATAGGAGTTCCGGCCGAGCTAAACAATCCGCCACCATTTGGAATCAGCCACATCAGAATCACATCGGCTTCATCTTTTGTGCTCACAAATTCGAGATTCCACAAATTCGTTTCAGGCTTGAAAACGGTCACTGGTGTTTTTGTCCGGCCATTGTCATAACAGGTTTCAAAATAAACTTTTGTTCCTTTTGCCAGAGGAAGAAGCTTTGCATCGTTACGCAACAGCACAATGGATTTCCGCATAGCCAAATCAGCTTTTTTCTGGAATTCGGCATTCCCCACAATTTTTGCTGCAGCATCCGGATCGACATATGGATTTTCGAAGAGCCCCAAAAGGAATTTTTCTTTTAAAAGTCGGGCCATCGATTCATTTATTCTTTGCTCCGAAACCATTCCCTTTTTTACCGTTTCAAGCAAAACAGTCGGATCGGCATTTCCAGAGAAGATATCGACACCAGCGTTGATTGCTTTCTGGTAGCGCTCCGGAATTGTCAGGGTTTCAACTCCCCAGGGCATCATGTCAATCGGACCAGTATCCGAGTTGATGATTCCTTTAAATCCCAATTTACTTCGCAGTGTATCGGCTATTATGGCTTTGTTGTATGAATATCCAACTTCTTCGAACTGAGGGCCGGTTGGCCGCGAATAGTATGGCATAATGGCCGAAGTACCAGCTTCAATAGCCGCTTTAAAAGGAATCAAGTGATAGGCAAACATGCCACCGGGATAATGCTGATTTTTCCCCCAATCGAAATGCGAATCCTGACCATCGACCTGCGGACCGCCACCGGGGAAATGTTTGGTAGTTAAAGCGACTGAATGTGGGCCAAGTTTTTGCCCCTGAAAACCCAGAACAATTTCCCTTATCATGTTTGCAGCCAGATTGGCATCTTCGCCAAACGTTCCTTCAACTCGCTGCCAGCGGGGCTCGGTAGCCAAATCGGCCATATACATGTAGCCTTTGCGTAAACCAACTGCCGACCATTCCTGGGCTGCAATTTCGGCAAATTCGCGAACCAGTTTAAAATCGCGCATGGCAGCCAAACCAAGCTCTCCTGGCCATTTCGAGAAAGTGGTTGTTCCAACGCTCAATCCGATAGAATTATCAATGGTTACGTGATTTCGCGGATTGGACGCTACTATGGAAGGAATTCCCAGTCGCGAACTTTCTGATAATGCCTGAAGATTGTTAGACCATTCGGCAATGGTTTTGGCATTGGTATTTGCCCGAAGTATAAAGTGGCGCAGATTATAGGTAAGCACCCCCTTGGTCGTTCCAGCTGCCGTCATATTAGGCGACGGCAACGGTTTCCGGGTAAACATGTTAGTGGTTTGAATCAAATCCTCTTCGTTGAATCCGCTTGTAATTTCTGTTTTTGCAGCACCTGCCTGAAACGACTGGTCTCCGGCCATTCGGGTGGTGCTGATTACCATGAACCCAACTTTCTCCTCGATGGTCATTTTCGAAATCAAATCATTAACACGCTCGTCAACAGGCAACCGCCAGTCTTCGTATTTATCGAGCTGGTGGTTTTTATTCAAATCTTTAAATTCGAGCTTGCCAACCTTCAGGATTTCGACACTCCGGTGTCCCAGCACAGGTTGAACAACCTTTTGTCCGAATGAATTTTCTGACCATCCAAGAATCAACACCACAACCGCTGCCCGGTAAAGTACCGACCTGATTGCGAGCGGAATAAATTTCGATGCTCTCATAAGCTGAAAGAATTAGTTAGTTAAGAAATCTGTTCTAAGTTATATGAATTTCAGCAGCCTCCGCCCGATCTTTCAAAAATTTGAATGGCAAAAATCAAAACCTGACGATTAATCCATCAGGCTAAAAAACAAAAACATCACAAAAATTTGCTGATAATAAGGGTTTAACGATTCGCGAAGTTTCCGAAGGGCAATCCCCACATGATTTTCAACAGTTTTGGGTGTAATTCCCATCTGTTCAGCAATCTCCTTGTGCGAAAGGTTTTCTTCCCAGGCCATGAGGTAAATCTGACGGCTTTTCTCCGGAAGTTTATCAATTGCCGAGTTAATAATCTCGCGGAGTTCTATATTCTCAAGTAAATTCGGAGAACTCGAGTCTTCAAGAAAGAAGCTTTGTCCCGAATCGATTGAGGTAAAAAGTTTCCGTTGCTCCTTACGATACAGGCTAATCGCCCTGTTCTTGGCGGCAGCAAACAAGTACGATTTAAAAGTGGCTTTAATCTGAAGCGTTTCCCGCTTTTCCCAGATGAAGGTAAAAATTTCAAGGGCAATCTCTTCCGAGAGTTCTTTCGAATGCAGATATATCAACAAAAAATTGCACAAATCAGAGAAGTGCTGATCGAATAAAAAACGATATGCCGCCATATCTCCATCCACCATCTTCCATAAGGCTTCAGCATCGCTTTTAAAGTCCTGTCTGTGCATTTATTATTTTGTTAATCCCTTCGAACCGAGTACAGCAAATATAAAAAGCAAATTTGTTAATAATTCATAACAAATAGCATAAGCTGAAATAATTCTGTATTTCGTACAATTACCTTATTCCACTGCTTCACCAGCAACCAGTGCTTTAAAATCGCCCTGGTATTTCTCTTTATACAACTCAAAATACAGTTTTCCGAAATTATCGAACACCAAATGAGCCAGACTCAACTTGCCCTGACGAGTAAGAATACTGACCTTTTTGCGCAGGGCCGGTTCGTTGAGCGGATCGTTAATACTGATGACTTCGGCAATTTCGAGCAGCAATGCATCGTATTTCCCCTCGGGCAGCACATTGAAAAGTTGCACACCATATTCGATAATCCGGTTACTCATCCGGTTGACATACGGATCGACCCACGACTCTTCCATGTTAGGAAAAAGAGTTCCCTTCTTCAGGATTGCCAACAACTGCGGGAGCCTCTCTGAAAGCTGAACTACATCGTTCCTGTCCGCATTATTCAGCCAGTTTTCCACAAATTCATAGTCAACAAAATAACCGTCGCTAAACTCGAGCAGCCAGAGTTTATCCTGAAAAACAAGCCTGATGCCGGAGCAGGATACCAGCAGTGCTTTTAGGTTTTGAATGTTGGTTCCACGGATATTCTTGGCGTTCTGCGGGCTCATACCGGGCCATAAACAATCAGAAAGTTCTTTTGAACTGATCCCTTTTTGCCCGCCGGTACTGTGCAAAAGAATAAGCACAAACAACTGCTTTAATTTGGGCGAAAATTTTTTGCTGACATCTTTCTGATCGGCTCCAACAACCCGAAGCCCGCCAAAACAATTTATTTGCTCACCAGTGCTGATATCTCCGATAGCTGGAAGTTGCGTCTTGATGACCAAATGCTCCATAGCCGCAGGTTGCTCCTTTTTAATTTTTCTTCTGCGCCATAATTTTACAATCAGGTAAAATAAAGAAAGACCAACCAGTAGTCCAATTAGCCAAATGGACGAAGATGCTTTTATTTCCTGATCTTCAGCAGAATATTCATTCTTAATCTCATCTTCATTCAGCTCTCTGTCCCATATCTTTATTTCATCCATGTACCCAACGAAATATTCTTCCCATAGGTTACTGCCAATCAGCATAGTATAGTCAGATTCGACATACGGTTTGAGTAAACTAATTTTCTCCGTCAGCTTTCCGTTGAAATAAAAACTCACACAATTTTCGGAATAGGTGTGAACCAACCCAATGAATGACCATTGATTAAGCGGAATTGGCGTTTTTACCGAATAATAATCTTTCACTCCTTGCACAGTAAAAGTCAGCTGCCCCCGATGTATTTTCAGCACAAAATCTTTCCCTTTGGCTAGTATGCAATTGTTATTTCCCAATTCTGTCGGTTTTATCCAGGCCGTAATGCTGAAGTTTGGCCGAAGCGCCGAACGGCTTTTCAATCCACCATCGATGTAGGCATTTCCCGAAAAGAATGCACATTGCCCTCTATCCTTGTCGCGCACAAACCCAATGCTGTATGGAATAATTTCAGTATCATTTCCGCGAATCAGGTTCCTGATTTTCTTTGAAAAAGTGTACTCATCAGTTAGTCCGAATTCTGCTTCAAGCTTAACTGCATTAAAAACTTTCGGGTTCTTAAGATTTTCGGGCGATGGCAATACAATATCGGGAGAAAACTGGTATCCAGCCTTATATGGCGCCAAAGCCGAGCTCCCCGTCCAGCTTACCGGGAAACAGAAATAACCATTCGTCTTTCTGTCGGGCAGGTCTTTCCATGACACATCAGACAACAGTTGATTGCCATTCCGGATGACTCCAAAAATCTTCTGGTAAGCATTCAGCGCAGAGATTAAACCCACGCACTCGTCAATATTTGCCGGCGAAACCTTAATAAAATTGGGCATTTTACCTGTCTGTTCCCAAAGTTTAACCCATGATTCAAGGTTGGGAAGCGAGTCAGTATTTGCAATCGTAAGCAGAAACTCCCTGTTGCTCAAATATTTTGTCTGAGATTCGGGGTTTTCAGAAATATCCAGAGTGTCGATATCTCCGGTTGAAATAATTAATTTCCCCGAAGAGTCTCCATCATAAAGTTTTGATTTTTCTTTGGTTATAATTACAAAAGGAAGTTTCGCCCTTGTGAATTCTGCTTCCAGTTCCGGTATTTTTCCCTTGTTTTCTGCAGTCGCATAAACAGCCACCGGTATCTGTGCTTTTAAAACCAAACCAAGTTGCTCCTGCTTCATGGCCTCCGGATCGATAAGCAAATGAGCCCTAAGCCGGACAACCTGCCTGATACTATCCCTTCCTTCGGAAGCCACCAAAAGCAGAGGATAAACATTCATCAGAATGATTATAAAAAGCTTATATGAGAATATTTTCAGCTGCAAACGATTCGTCAATTCCTGGTTTGGCATCCCTGGAAATTCTCCCAAAGATCAAAAATTCATTGATTAGTTTTTCATTTTTTTGAAGCATCCAAATTAGCTAAATTTATGGATTAATCAGATAAATCCTGATCTTCGTAATTCAATAGAATTGGTCAAAATGGCTAAAAATAAATTCAAACAGGTTATCTTCGGATGGGCAGCCTTGCCTATTTGGCTCGCCATTGGAACTTTTGGCCTGACTGAACTATTTTCGCGTTATGCGCAGATCACTGAGACTGTTTATTCTCAGACTCTTTATCCTATTTTCGCTTTTATGCTTTCGTTCGTTAGCAAATGGGTATCCTTTTCGCTCGACGATACATTTTATGCTGTATTAGCCGTCTTTTTGATTTCGTTGCTCATTCTCCCGTTTTTTACCAAACTGAAATGGGGAAAGGCGCTGTTGCTTTTTGTGCAAACAATGGCCATATGCTATACTCTATTTTACTGGTTCTGGGGCTTTAATTATTACCGAAGCGGCCTGAACGAACGACTTCAGATAGACAGTTCGAAACCGGATACAGCAAAGTTTGTCCGCGTTTTAAAAGACCTGATTGCCGAAACCAATGCTTCGCATTGCACATTCGATGGCATTTCGAAGCCAGAGATTTCCCGTTTGGTTGAATCTTCGTACCAACACCATGCGTCTTTCTTAAAAATCAAGTATCCGCAAGGAGTACGTGCAGTGAAACCTATTACGCTCAGTCCTTTTTTTGCCAAGGCATCAATTGCAGGGTACTACGGGCCGTTCTTCAGCGAAGTGCATTTGAACGATAGTTTGCTGATGATTGAATATCCCCAGGTTTTGGCACACGAGTCAGCCCACCAATTGGGCATTACCAGCGAAGCTGAAGCCAATTTCTACAGCTGGCTGGTTTGTGCCCAGAGCGATTCGAAGCATCTGCGGTACAGTGCCAATATCAGCATTCTGAGTTATTTTCTTTCACAGGGGAAACGGCTGCATAATTTTGTCGAACTGGTACATCTGATCAATAAACCAGTTATCAACGACATACGAACCATTCAAAATCATTGGGAAAGACTGCGGAGTGAAAAAATTGACAAGGTCGCCGGAAAAGTGAATGATGTTTACCTGAAAACCAACAAAGTAGAAAAAGGAATTGACGATTATTTCGGGGTTGTTCAGTTTGTGATGGACTTTGAAACAGACCCTCAAGCACAGAAAAGACTGAGCAGTAGCATCGGACAATGATCAAATTTCCAACCCAACTGTTTTCTGTAAACTGTAAAAGAATACTAAAAAAACTAAAGCATATGCAAGTACATACCATATACGCCGGAAATTTCAGCTGCGACGGAGGTTCGCTCTTTGGCGTGATTCCCAAAGCAATGTGGAGTAAGGTTTATCCGGCCGACGAAAACAATATCACCAAACTAACAATGCGTTGTTTGCTTATTGATCAGGGCGAGCAGAAAATTCTGATTGAGGCTGGTGTTGGCAACCATTACCCGGAGAAAGTGCGCAAAAACAATGGGCACGAAGATACCGATGCAATTGAAAAATCGCTGGCAGAAAAGGGTTATCGCCCCGAAGATATTACTGATGTATTGTTTACGCATTTGCACTGGGACCATTGCAACGGCGCTGTTGTTAACGAAAACGGACAATTGAAACTGCTCTTTCCAAATGCCACGCATTGGTGCAGCCTTAAGCAATGGGAACATTCTAAAATCTCAAACATCCGCGAGCGGGCCGCATATTATACTGAAATCCTGAATTTTCTGAAAACAGAAGGAAACATGCAGTTGGTAGACGGAAATTGCGAGTTATTTCCCGGCGTTTCAGTCCGGATGTTCGATGGGCACACCCCCGGGCAAATGATTCCGTTCATTCAGTACGAAGGAAAAACCTACGTTTATATGGCCGACCTGATTCCGACGGCCGCCAACATACCCATTGTGTGGCTGGCTGCCTACGATTTGTACCCCGTGACTTCGATGGAAGAAAAAGAAGCTTTCCTGAAAGAAGTAGCCGAAAAAGAATACGTGCTGTTTTTTGAACACGATGTTTACACCGAATGTGCCACAGTTGAGTGGGGTGAAAAAGGGCCAAAAGTGAAAGAAAAGTTCAAATTTTGATTATTCAACGAGCTCCAGTTCGATAAAGCCCCACTGGGGAACGTTCAGCATCAACGTGCTTCCGGAAATTTCGTAAGTCGTTACTTTTTGCAGCATCGATGCAAGTTTTTCTGAGAATTTACTGTCGCAACAGGCTTCGGTACAGGCTGGCGATTCAATCTCGAGGTGATTATTCCTTCCGGTTGCAAAATTTCCGCCACAACTGTTGACATCCAGTTTCAAATGATAGGTACCGGACGAATTAAAAGTGAGCAAGATTTTGGTATTCTCATTCTTTGGATAGGCAACCGACTCGATCGACATAAATTCTTTGGCTTCCCAGGTGTGGTAAAGAATCGCATTTGCCTTTTCGTCCTTATCGCAAGCCACGAAAGCGAGTAAAATCAATGCTGTCAAAAATACAGTTTTCATACAATACGTTTGGAGAAAGATGGAGAGAATTGACAAAAAGTTGCGTCTGACTAAATCAAGCCTAACCTTCCGGCGTACTGAACGGCTTCTGCGGTGTTGCTTACATTCAGTTTTTCGATAATGCGCTGGCGGTGCGTATTTACCGTGTTTACACTAATAAAAAGCTTATCGGCAATCTGCTTGCTGATTAAACCCTTCGCCAGTAACTGCAAAATTTCCTTTTCACGATAGCTCAACTTCTGTTCAGTCATCGATTCGGCTGATGGAAAGTAATACAATTCGCCACTCTGGGTATTAACCAGCCGATAGCGGCACAACGAATTTAAATCCTGATCGGGCGACAGGTCGATGACGCTCATCGACAGCCAGGCATTTCCATTCCGATCAAGTTCAAGCAATTTGTGCTGCTCAATTACACGAACATAATCTCCACTTTTCCCCAGAGTACGGTAATCCATAATCAGTTTGATGAATTTCATCTGTTCATGCCATGCCGCATCGCCTCTCAGTACAAGCTCAAAAAACTGCCACGACACATCATCCAGGTGAACCAGATCGTCCGGATGCATTCGGCTGTTGATGTATTCGTTGTCGGGCGAAATGATCTTGGCAGGATCCCAGCCCAGCAAATCAGCGAAATTTGGCGACAGATAGGCATGTTCCATCGTTGCCAGATCGAAAATCGAAACAAAGCTATTCTGGACAACACTCAGGCTTTCAAGAAAACGAATGTGCCGATCCAACAGCGAATAATCGAGTTCTTCCTTCCTCAACCGCTGACTAATCTGAGCACTGATTTCCTTAAAGTCTTTCATAAATTACTGATTTTTCAGTATTGCCGTCGCCGGCCATTACCTGCAATTTTGTATCAAGCAACAAGATAACGGAAATACACGAAACAATAGTATAAACGATAAACTATGAACAGAAAACAGTTATTTATTTGGCTCATCATCTTATTTATCTCAGAATCAGTCAATGCTCAGGTAAACGGGCCGGTCATCCGGGGAAAGATTGTAGATGCATTCACACAGGCTCCGCTTCCGGGAGCCTCAGTTGTTATCCAAAACAGTAACCCAACATTGGGCACCATTACCGATTCCGAAGGCAATTTCAGGCTTTGGCACATCAAACCCGGCCGGTACAATGTATTGGTGAGTTTCATTGGCTACGAGAATTTCATTTTTCGTGAAGTGTTGGTGGGTTCAGCAAAGGACGTAATCTTAAATGCAGGACTAAAAGAACAGGCAGAGCAAATTGCTGAAGTAAAAATTACAGCCCAAAGTTCGAAAGAGCAAGCGGCCAATCCCATGGCCTTAATCAGCGCCCGGCAACTAAGTGTCGAAGAATCGAGCCGTTACGCCGGAGGATACGATGATCCGGCACGCCTGGCTGGTTCCTTTGCCGGAGTCGCTTCCGAAATGGGAAACAACGGCATTGTCATCCGGGGAAACTCGTCGCGCTACATGCTCTGGAAACTGGAAGGTGTGGAAGTGTCGAACCCAACGCACTTTGCTGATGTAACTGCGTTCGGGGCCGGCGGAATCACCGCATTAAGCAGCCAGATGCTGGCCAACAGCGACTTTTATACCGGAGCCTTTCCGGCAGAATATGGCAATGCACTTTCAGGTGTTTTTGACGTAAAACTGCGTACCGGAAATGCCGAAAAACGGGAAACGGCTGTTCAGATTGGTGGAATTGGTATCGATCTTTCGTTGGAAGGCCCTTTTCGTAAAGGCGGAAAATCGTCATACTTATTCAACTACCGATACTCCACACTCGCTCTGTTAAAACCATTAATTCCTGAAGAAGCCGGACTGATCAAATACCAGGATTTGTCGTTTAAGCTTAACTTTCCGACGAAAAAAGCCGGAACATTTACCCTTTGGGGAATCGGAGCTCTCGATGCCCAAAACCGCGATGCAATTACCGATCCGGCGAAATGGAAAAAAGAAGCCGACAAGGAATCATTCAATTTAAAGCTATCGAACGGAGCCATTGGCCTTACCAACAAACTGATTATTGACACAAAAACATACCTGCATACCAGTTTGGCCGCATCGGGGAACAGTATTTCAACGAATTATTTCGAACTCGACAGGCAAAACGAACTGCAACCACGTGAACAAGTGGACAACAACACCTGGCAGCTCAGCGTTTCGACCACACTGAATCACAAGTTTGGAGCGCGTCATTTCAACAAAACGGGAATCGTTTACAACCGGCATTTTTACAATGTCGATAACCGCGAGGCCAAGCCTCTGGGAACTCCGCTCCAGATTTTCGCACAAGAGAATGGAAACACCTCTTCCGTTCAGGCATTCAGCCAGTCAAACCTTCAGTTAAATGAAAAAACTGAACTCGATGCAGGCGCTTTTATCCATTATTTCGGACTGAGTAAGGAATGGAGCATTGAACCCCGTATCGGACTCAAATGGAAATTTGCTCCCCGGCAATCGTTCGGATTGGCCTACGGACTGAATAGCCGCATCGAAATGATCGGTTTTTACCTTGCCCGTCAGCAAACCTCTTCGGGAATTATACAGCCCAACAAAAACCTGAAAATGTCGAAAGCACATCACTTCGGACTGGCCTGGGACTGGCAGATTAATCCGGACTTACGCATAAAAGTGGAGCCATACTACCAATATTTATTCGATATCCCAGTAGTTCCGAACAGCTATTTCTCGCTACAAAACCTCGAAAAAGACTGGTTTTTTAACGAAACACTGGTAACCAAAGGAACTGGAACCAACTTCGGAATCGATTTTACCCTTGAACGTTTCCTGAAAAATGGATTTTATTACCTCTTCACTTCATCGATGTTCGATTCGAAGTATAAAGGAGGCGACGGAATTGAACGAAACGGCTTATACAACAAGCATTTCATCTTCAATTTGCTTGGGGGAAAAGAATGGAAAACCGGAAAATCTAAGAACAACATTTTCGGTGTGAACGGACGATTGACCTATATGGGCGGCGACCGGCTAACCCCAATTCTGGAATCCGAATCGGTTGCTGCTAATGATATCGTTTATGATTATTCAAAAGCCTACACTTTGAAAGAAAAAAATGCAACACTACTCTCGTTTAGCGTTTCGTACCGGATAAATAAGCAAAACCACGCCGGCATCTGGTCGTTTCACCTGCTGAATGCCTTGGGAAATAAAGAATTCAGGGGATACGAAATTGATGTAAAAACAGGAAAGCCTGAAATGAAATTTGACAAGATCGTGGTTCCCAACCTGAGTTATAAGATTGAATTTTGAACCTGTATAAAAACAAACAGAGCGGGTGACTTGAAGTCATCCGCTCTGTAGAATATCATAACAGATTTGTTTACGACAATACCGACATAGCAGCGCCAATCAGGTTGGCGTTCTCAATGCGCGAAATTTCAACGGTGGCGTCCAGTTTAAGTTCTGCAAGCAATTCTTTGATGGTTGCATTTACAATATCAACATATTTGGTATCGTGTGCTTTAACTTTGCTCCAGAACAAGCTTCCTTCGGCCAAAACCTGTACTTTTTTAACCGATGGATAAGCCGAGTTCAGGTTTTGAACCAAGCCTACCAGTGATGCAGCAACCAGCCTGGCTGAGCGTTCGTAAATTTGGAAAGCAGTTTCAACATATTCCAGTTTATAATCCTGAGGATTATTCATCATTTTGCTCAAACCAGCAGCATCGAGTTTCACATCTAACCCGTCGTTAGGGAAAGCAGCACGGAAGATACGACCAAGGTACATTCCTGAAATAGCTTTTTCGAACTTCTGGAATCCTTTATTGTCAGAGTTTTCATCAACTTCAACATCCAGTGCAGTGAGGTGTGGAGGATTGAAATTACCTGATTCAAGGTTAACCGGAGTTTCGCCGCTCCAGCCTTCCAGATTTTTAATCTTTGGAATATATTCTGATGGGAAGAAAGTAGCCATGTTGGTTCCGGTACCCACGATTAAGCCAATGTAGGCATCGTAACCAGGGTTCATCAAACCGGCAAACAAGCTGGTAATGGTATCGTTAACCACGGCAATCTTATTGAAACTTCCGTTGGTATTCTTATTCAGGAATTCAACCAAAGGCTCGCCAACCGGTTTTCCGGCCATACCTGCAATACTCACGCCCTTAGTCCAGTTGATCAGTTCGGCGTCGCCATTGATAAGCGATTTTGCGGGGTATGAAAAACAGTATCCAATAGGTGAATTCTTCGGAAGATTAAGCTGTGTAATAATCTGAGCCTGTGAATTGTAAAGATCATCTTCGGTAAACCCTGCAGTTTTCATTTCGGTGATGTCTTTCTCGACCAAACCAGTTATCTCGGTTTCTTTACCAACCGAAACAACAGCAGCTCTGAAATTGGTTCCCCCCAAATCAAAAACGGTTGCTTCACCTTCAATGCCATCTTTTTTAGGATGAATATAAGTTGGAAGACACTTAATTTCTGTTCCGTCTTTCTGAAGACCTGTTTCAATTTTTGATTTTAAGTCGTTTGCTATGTCAAGCAATTGACTGTTTGTTAGTGCAAATTGGTTGTTCATGGTATAATTATTTGTTTATTGGGTTATAATACAATTGTGGCTAAAAATAGAAAAATCCTCTCACAACAGCAAAAGGACTTTTCGATTAACTATGATGAAATAAGAACTTATCGGCCAAGCCTGAACGACATTTTCACCAGGAAGACATTGTAAGGTTTTTCATTGAACAAATCGTTCAAATCATCGCGGAAATGGAAACTACCGTTGGCAACCGATTGATTGCGGTTTTGCGACCACACAAGATAAATGGTTGATCCGGGCAGATACTCCCAACGGATTACCATATTCGACAAAAATTCCTTGAAATTAAAGTCGGGCTGATCGAATGTATAAAGCTGATTCCCGGTTAGATCAGAAACCTGATAAATCTCGCCAGCAGCATTGTAAACCAGCTCATTACCACCAAGCAATGCAAAACGATCAGTATATTTATTGGCCCGGCTATTGGTGATCCGCTTAAACTCGGTGTATTTGCCACTTGCAAGGAAGGGCTGTCCCCAGTATTGGATACTCAGATTTGGCGTGATGATGTAATTAATCCGTAACGAAGCACTCAGTGTTCTTTGGTGAATGCGCGCAAAGATGTAATCGGTTTTGTTCGAATAATCCTGTTGGGTTACATATTGCATTTCATCGTTATTCTTATTGAAGTTTGGAGAAAGTGTGATCTTCAGGTTTTTGGAAGGCCTGTAGCCAAAGCTTATTCCGCAGTCAAACATTTTCTTCGAGTTATTTTCGTTTCCTCCCAGAACCATAAACTGAGCCTCGCCGGTCAATCGTTTCTGATCGTTCGACCCGAAAGCAAACCACATGTTTTTTGTTCCGGTAACTTTCAGAGCAGGGCCACCACGTAATTCAGCCGACGAAAGACCTTCTCCGTTTATATTCACACCCCAATGAAAATTCCAGTAATTCTTCAATTGGGTATAGGCATTAATATATCCACCGGGACCCGTCAGTTCTCCTCCAAAGTTCCACTCTGTCCACTGGTTGAAATTCAGGTTGAGGTTGCGGAATATCGAGAAAGGCTCGAAAATGCGGTAACCGACCCAAATAACCTCCAGAATATTGTCGGCCTGACGCATGTAGCCCACATCGTTTAATTCCAACCCGGGCGATTTCCAGGCAGTGGCAGCCATAAACTTGAGTTTTCCTCCGTATTTCCCAAAAACAATTTTACCGCCTTGCCCCGATAAACTGGTTCGCGAACTGTCCAATTTCAGGTACGAAGCATCGGGCCGCTGAAACCCATGAATCCATGACTCCTGAGTATTTTTAATGGCTTCAGTACTTCCTTCAACCCGACTGAAATACGTGCTGAAATCGAATTCCCAATCTTTATTGTGCCATTTATGAATGAAATCGATACCTCCGGAATATGCAGATTTATGCAGATAATTCAATTGTTCTTCGGCCAAATTACGGTTTACCGAGGTAAATATTCCTCCGAGTAAAGTATTTCCTTTATTAAAATCCTTCTGAACACGTCCAATTGTGTAATTCGTAAAAGGTTCGATCATTTCGCGCCGTTCGGACCCATTGCTGATACGGGCATACTCTTCCGACGTCAAACTTTCAAGCAACCCGAGCGACCACCCGGATTTAGTTTTACCTGTAACTTTGGCCGCACCCAGGATACTTGTAAACTCAGGCGCTTTCATGTATTCGTCGTCGGCTAAATCGGGACTATTGTGCGGGCGTCGTCCGATACGGCGCGAGTAAAACAGGTTCTCCGATGCCAGATCGCCATCGCCAAACATGAGCGGGAAACTCAAAATATTTTTGCCTTCGATAAAAAACGGTCGTTTCTCCTGAAAGAAAGTCTCAAAAGAAGTCAGATTAACCTGAGACGGGTCGGCCTCAACTTGTCCGAAGTCGGGATTAATCGTAAAGTCCAGCGTCAGATTATTGGTTAAGCCAATCTTGCCGTCCAGTCCACCATCCAGCTGATTTTTCTTACCCGATTGTTTGAATGGATTTCCTTCTTCTTTCTCAAAACGATCGGTACGAGCAACTACATAAGGAATAAAGTCAGCAACTTTTCGTGACTTCAGATTCTTTAAGCCCCTCAACTCGCCATATTGCGACACCCATCCTGACGTTTTTTTAGAAGAAGCCTGCCATAAACTAACCTCCTGTTTCCGGAACAACATTCGGCCTATCTGAAGCCCCCAGGTTTGCTCCGAGTCGCCCTTAAAACGTAATTGGGTGAGAGGAATTTTCATTTCAGAATACCAGCCTTTATTGTCGCGGCTGGTTTTTACCATCCAGATTGGGTCCCAGGTATTATCTTCGTTCTCGCCATCGTTGCTGATGATAAAATCGTTTTTAATTCCGGCCGCATTGGCCATAAACGAAAAGGCTGTCCGTTTATCGAAATACGAATCGAACTGAACGGCAACAAAATCTCCGTCCATTTCGTCGCGCCGCGTGAGGCGCTGAACAATGCTGTCGGGACTCGAATCCCAGCATTTAAATCCTATGTAAAGATGGTTTTCGTCGAGCAGAATGGCAAACTCTGTTTTTTGTGAAGGCTTTTTCCCTTCCGAAGGTTCGTATTGTGTAAAATCGTCTTGCCAGGTTGCATTTTGCCAAACAGGTTCGTCGAGTTTCCCATCAATTGAAATCTCATTCTTCCCTCTTTCTCCTATAAAATACTCCTTTTTTGTTTGACCTTGAGCAACTACCTGACAGGTTATGGCCAGACATACGCCAACCATTAAATAAGTTCTTGTTTTCATGGACTTGGTTTAATAACCTTAAAGACTCCGGAATGTGTTTTTCGTTACAGATAATTTTGATTTTTTTTTTGAGAAATTGAAATGTGAGTGAGTCCGCTGGGAAAAAACAAAAGGTAGAACCTCTGTCCTACCTTCCCTCTCTTAAACTAACTAACCTAACTAAACCTAAACTTATGAAAAAAAATGTACTGCAAACATAGCTTGCTGAATTCTGAATTTGTGAAAATAATTGTGAAATAATCTTAAAGTAATTAGTCATGCATTTCATTTCAAAAGTGAAAAAATGACTATTTCTCACCATAAATAACAAGTGCACTTGAGTCAAAAGCAATATTTCCTTCAGAATATTTCTGCATTACGGCTTGCTCAACTTCCATTTTTATTCTTTCCCTAACCACGTGGTCGGCTTTTTCCAAGGCTGCAACAATCGGGGCAGCTACTTCAGTTTGAAATTTCCAAAAAACATCAAATGTTTTACAATTTAGCTTTCCGGCAATTTCATTTTGTGAGATATTTTTAAAGCCTACATGTGAAAACAAATCCAGCATTAATCCATGCTGAGCACATCGAAACATTCCTGGAGCTCCGGGCAAAGGGGCTGGAGTATCAATATTTCTGTTGATTGCATCCATTATGACGGTAACCCAAAAATTCTTTTCACGCACATCCCAAACTGAAGTAGCTATCCTGCCTCCAGGTTTCAATACTCGAATCATTTCTTTAGCAGCCAAAAGCATGTCCGGAAAGAACATAAATCCAAAACGACAACTAATCGCATCAAAAGTGTTGTCATCAAAAGGCAATTCACATGCATCACAAACAGAAATATCAATGTTGTTAATTCCTCTTTTGGTAGCATTTTCAAATGCTATTACAAGCATATTTTCTGAGACATCGGTAAGTTTTACGTTACCCCCATTTAACATTGAGGCAATTGTCAGTCCAGGCTCTCCGGTTCCTGAAGCAATATCAAGTACTTCAATGTTTCCTTTAGGATTGAGCATACGTACTATTTCATTGCCAACAGGTCTTAAAAAATCCATAACGAGATCATCCCACTTCCTCCAGCCAGAAGAAAATTTATTCCATGATACCTCCTGCTGTTCTCGAATCTGTTCTAGTTCTAATTGTAGTTTCATGTTGTACTGATTTAAGTTTAACTTTCAATCTCTGAAATCACAAATCTCTCTGATTTCCAATGATTTTTCTGATTACGAAATTCACTTATAAATGTTCAGATAATAGGATATTTATATCTGCTATTAACAAACATTCCGACAAAATTGAGTCATTTCTTGAAAGTCTATAAAAAGGATCCCGGAAAGTATTTTTATGTAAAAGATTAGGAATAAAGGAGATGGTCATTTTGCATCCCCTTTTTACTTTGAGTTTAACAAGCATTTAAAAGTATTTTTGCAACAATCCTCTTTGACCTAATCTAATCGCTAAAACAGCAAACCCCAAGGCTACTTTAAAATTCGGGATTATTTGGGATATCCCTAGGTTGCTAATGTATTCTGTCCGATGATGATAGTGGCTTTATTCTTATCTTCTCTCTGCTGTGATTGTAGCACCGTAATGTCTTTGAGGTTCAATTTACCGTACTGATCTCCTTTCCTCGATCGTAAGTTCGATCATGGTGGTACAAACACTCAAAGGGCACTCCAGAAAACAAAAAAGACCTTACACTACTGTAAAGTCTTGATTTTCAAAGTGGAGATTACCGGAATCGAACCGGTGACCTTTTGACTGCCAGTCAAACGCTCTAGCCAACTGAGCTAAACCCCCGTTTGAGGCTGCAAATATATAAATATTTTTTATTGGCAAGAGATTGCAGGAATCTAATTTTTAGTTCACTCAGGAGAATTTTATCAGGGATCTGGAATCTGCCCGATTTCGACCGAAAAGAAAGGAAATATCAACTCCAAACCATAACATTCAATCTAATTGACCATTAAATCTTCATCTGTTCTTCATTGGAGGTTCATTTTATAACCTCAGCAAACCGAAGCGGGATGAAAGTCGAACGGCTATTTCTGGCATATGACTTTAAATCAGCTGAGGGGATGGCTATTTGGGGGTGATTTCAACCTTTTCTCTCAATCACTTTTTAGCAAAGAAGTAGTTATAAAGATCCATCTTCTTGATTAAGTGCAAATAACGGGAGTCCTTTTTAATACAATTGAAATCAGCATCATTTGCAATCACAGGAATTTGATTAGTGCTATAATGAATGAGTCCGGTATTACCCAATGTACGTTCCCGCATTATTTTTTCAAGACAGTCAAGAGCCTCACTTTTTCTACCCGAAAGAGAATATAAAGTGGCCAAATAATACATATCGTTAGTAGGCGATTTTGCCAATTCAGACTTAATTGCAAAGTCTAGTAATCCAGATAATCCAGATTTAGTATAAACTTCCTGAACCAGGTCTGCATTCTTTCTTGTTCTTTCATCAACTTGCAAAAAAGTCCGGAGTGCTATAATCGCGTTTTCCCCATCTCCTTCCTTAAAGTAAATCTTAAAGAGAACATTATGAATATACGAGGGATAGGGTTCAAGTTCATACGATCTGTTAAACTCTTTTATTGCCGCTATATTATCACAATTTTTGTAGTAGTAAACTCCGCTCATTCCATTGTATAAGGCATAATAGGGATCGAGTTCCAACGCCTTA
>JAJZSZ010000454.1 GCA_021849365.1 Bacteroidota bacterium
TCGAGTTCCACAGTTGGTCAGATGGTTCCATCCGGTCAAACTCGTGCCGGTTTTCATTCACAAACGATTCCAATCTATCCTGTTTCATATCTCTCTTGATTTTGTCTGTTTCATTATTTCATAAACCCTGCGTTTAGCGCGCATGTACTGCGTTTTCGAGGTCGATTCGGTAATATTCAGTATTTGTGCAATTTCGCCGTGATCGTACCCTTCGAGCAGGTAAAGCGAGAAGACAATCCGACCACCTTCAGGCAGTTGATTCATGGCATCCAAAATGTTTTCGGTGGTGAACAGCGCTTCTTCAGGCTCTTCTTCGGCTGTTTCGAAGCGGTGTAAATCATCGATGTAACGCAAATCGAGCTTCCGTTTGTTCAGTGCATTGATACAGGCATGGATGGTGATGGTTTTCAGCCAGGTGCCGAAACTCGATTCGTGTCTGAACGATTCCAGTTTCTGAAAAGCCTGAACAAATGCTTCCTGCAGCATATCTTCAGCATCCTCACGGTTGTTCATCATGCGGAAACACACGTTGAACATAGCCTTGGAATACAGTTGATAAAGCTGATAGCGGGCTTTGTTACTGCCTTTTATGCTGTCGGCTATCAAATCCTGATGTATGAATGCAGTCTGACTCAAATTTTAAACTTTACAATTCCATTGACAACCATTTTTAAGAAGGGTTGCAATTGATTCAAATATTTTTTCGTTTTACCGTAAACGGCATCAAATTTGGATATTTTTGCCCACGGTAAATTTTACAACCTCAAAATTCGTTTACCCGATAAACCAATGAGTAGTTGTGCTAATTTAAGTGTATAAGTTTAAACACTAAATAAATAACCTGTTAAAACATAAGTTCATGTCAAATCGCAGAAACTTTATTAAAACCAGCGCCTTAGCCGGAATCGGTATAATGGCCGCCGCAAAGACTCAGGTGATTGCCAGTCAGTTACTTCCGGCATATGAAAGTAATCGTCCGCCACTTGCCAAGCGCAATTTTGTGAGTGATGCTGTTGAGAAAACCATTGCCAAAGTAAAAGCATCTATTTCCAATCCTGAATTGGGATGGCTTTTCGAAAACTGTTTCCCGAACACGCTGGATACAACCGTTGATTTTGAAATTATCGACGGAAAGCCTGATACTTATGTGATTACAGGCGATATCGATGCTATGTGGCTTCGCGACAGTACTGCCCAGGTTTGGCCTTATTTGCCTCTGGTAACCGAAGATACCAAATTAAAGGAATTGGTAAAAGGGGTGATCAACCGCCAAACAAAGTGCATTTTGCTCGATCCGTATGCCAATGCATTTTATAAAGATTTTACCAAGGAAAGCGAGTGGAAACACGACCTGACTAAAATGAAACCCGGCATCCACGAGCGCAAATGGGAAATCGACAGTTTGTGTTACCCAATTCGTCTGGCTCATGGTTACTGGAAACTTACCGGCGACACCAGCATGTTCGACAGCAAATGGAAAGAAGCCATGTTGCTTGTTTTGCAAACTTTCCGCGAGCAGCAACGCTGGCACGACAAGGGCCCGTATAGTTTTCAGCGCGAGACTGCCTGGGCTACCGATGGTGTTCCATTGAGTGGTTATGGCTATCCGGTTAAACCTTGCGGTCTGATTGTTTCAACTTTCCGCCCAAGCGACGATTGCACCTTATTCCCATACCTGATTCCAAGTAACATGTTTGCCATTGAAGTGCTTGGCTATCTGGCCGAAATGTTCTCAACTCCGCAATTGAAAGACGATGCCATTGTTGCCAAAGCTAAAGAGCTTCAACAGCAGGTACAGAAAGGATTGGAAGAAAACGGAATTATTCAGCATCCGAAGTTTGGAAAAATTATCGCCTTTGAAGTGAATGGTTTTGGAAGTTTCCATTTTATGGACGATGCCAATGTTCCATCGCTGCTTTCGTTGCCATATCTTGGAGCCATTGAACCGGATAGTCCGTTGTACCTGAATACTCGCAAAGTTGTACTATCGGAAAACAATCCGTTCTTCTATCAGGGTAAGGCAGGCGAGGGGATTGGTGGTCCGCATACGGGAACCGACACTATTTGGCCGATGAGTATCATTCTACGCGCTATCACCAGTATCGACGATAAAGAAATTAAACACTGTCTCGATGTATTGGTGAAATCACATGCTGGAACCGGATTTATGCACGAGTCGTTCCACAAAGACGATGCAACCAAATTTACCCGTAAATGGTTTGCATGGGCTAACACTTTGTTTGGCGAGCTGATCCTGAAACTTTATCACGAACGTCCACATTTGCTGAAAGCATAATTTCAGTACCACGGATTTATACAAAAAGATAAAATGGAGAGTTGAATTTCAGCTCTCCATTTTTTTTTCTGATTTCAGGGTGAGAGTAATTTTTGACCGGCGATAATGTTTGTGACAAAATCAATTTTCCGTTTTCTTAGAAAAATCAATTCCGACACCAAAGATCAGGTGAAAGGCCAAATGATAGACATCGGCATGACCGTTGGCAACTTTTACACGGGTATATGCACAGGTCACTTTCGATTCGAGATCGAAATAAAAGCGGTTATTCATTCTGAAAGCTTTGCCAATAGCCAGATTCAGAGCTGGTCCGGACAAATAATACCCCAAATCCTTGTCGTCGTTTGAATCGCCAAATACTTCTCCACGAATATTCGATTCTGGATGAGTTAAAACCATTCCGGCGCCAAACCGGTAACGAAACAATTTTTTGTCGAAACCCCGGTTCAGCATAACCAGATTAAATCCGTGCGAGATGTTGAATTTTTGAATTTCAGGAGTTGTATTTTCGAGATACAATTTGTGGTGAATTACTTCTACCTCCCACATTTTGTTGCTTTGCCAACGACCTAACCGCATGTTCCAATAAACCGGCAATCTGAATGGCTCGGTATTGTATCTTGCTGTAAGTTTTACCTCAGGATATCCATCCTGAAAAATGGAGAGCGGCATGGGTACGTTGTAAACTTCGCCTCCATGCAATTCGAACGACCAATGCGATTGTGCATAGGTTGTTATTTGAGCAAAGATGAAAAAGGGAACAACGAACGAAATCCATTTCATTGTTCCCCAACCCATTTTATTTATCATTTGCTTACAAACTCTGAATTCAATAATAAAAATTAGATTCCTGATACTACAACACCATCAAAAACCAGGCTTGGCAGCCGGGCTGAGCTGTAGATCCATGGATCGTTCACAACTTCAATTAATTTATTCCAGAATTTAAGGTGGTTATCGGCCATGTTCATTTCAGCTACGTTTTGAACGAACTGTCCTTTATTGAAGAGCTTGCCGATAATCCCTATAGAAAAGTCTCCGGTCGTAGGATTCGAGTTTCCACCAATGAAATCGGTTATTAGCAGACAGCGATCCATATCTTTTATAATCTCTTCAACGCTGCGATTTCCCGGCGGAATGA
>JAJZSZ010000049.1 GCA_021849365.1 Bacteroidota bacterium
GGGACACATCGTTTATGAAGGCACCCGCCTGTTAGCCATTTGCGATGCTGACAAAAGCCATTTGCAAAGTACACTGAACAAAGTCGGATCTTCAGTGAAAGGTTATTCCGACTTCCGCGAGTTGTTGCTTCGTCCTGATATCGACATTGTGCACATTGCCACGCCACCTCACTGGCACGGAATTATGTCGGTAATGGCAGCCGAAGCCGGGAAAGATGTTTGGTGCGAAAAACCAATGACCCGCACCATTGGCGAAGGCAAACGCGTTGTGGAAGCCATTAATGCTACCGGAAAAATGTTCAGGTTAAATACTTGGTTCCGTTTTAAAGACAATTTCTATGGATTGAATACTCCGGTGAAACCACTGAAGAAAGTAGTTGAAAGCGGCGTTCTGGGCTGGCCACTGAAAGTGACCATCAGCGGAGTGACCGGTTTTGATTGGAAATTCTATTGGGTTGGTAAAACAAATTTACCTCCGCAACCGGTGCCTGCAGAACTCGACTACAACATGTGGTTAGGGCCGGCTCCTGAAAAACCATACCATGTTCACCGTACACATCAAACATTCCGTGGTTACTGGGATTATGATGGAGGCGGATTGGGCGACATGGGACAGCACTACATCGACCCGGTTCAGTATTTCCTCGGGAAAGACAATACCAGCCCTGTAAAAGTTGAAGTTGATGCTCCGCAGCAGGATTACGATGCCATCGGAACATGGCGAAAAATTACCTATACCTATGCCGATGGATGCCAGATTATTCTGGATGGCGAAAATCGCGACCAGAATGCCGCCTATATCGAAGGTCCAAATGGCAAAATTTATAAAGGATTCAAGTCAACCATTCCAAATTTGAATGCATTGATTGATACTTTGCCTGAACCGGCGCCACAAATTGGCACATTCAGCGAATCAGTTCGCACCCGCCAGAAATTTGCTTTGAACGAAGAAAACGGATTCCGTTCGGCAACCATTGTAAACATGGGCGTTATTGCATTGCGTTTGGGTCGCACTCTGGAATTCGATCCGGAGACTTTGACCTTTAAAAACGATGATGAAGCCAACAGGTTGATTAACCAGCCAATGCGCGGAGAGTGGAGGATATAAAAGTTCAAAGTTTAAGGTTTTAAGCTCCAGTTCTTATGACTTCGGGCTTCTGACTTCCGACTTTTTTCAAAAATCAATAAACCAAGACACATGATAAAAATATCAACAAAAATACTGATCGTTTTTCTGGCTTTGTTCCTGACGGTTCCTTCGTTTGCTCAGGACAACCGCCGGCTTGAAACAAGGGTGGCCGATGCTTTGGCTCAGTTCCCTGCTCAAAATGGTGATCATACAGCCAAACTGATGGCTGAAATAATTTCGACCGGATCTGCCGGTATTGCTCAATTCTGCGACCGGATTGTTCCTCCCGGCACTGGTGACGACACACAGGCTCGCATGGCTCTGGAAAGTCTGGCTCAATATGCCGGTGCTCCAAACCGTGAAACCGAACGCAAACTGGTTGAAGGTTCGTTATTGACAGCATTGCAAAAAGCTTCAGATAAAGAAGTAAAAGCTTTCTTTATCCGTCGACTGCAATATTGTGGAGGTGTTGAAACTGTTGCCGCAATGGAGACTTACCTGAATTCGGCTGATTTATACGAGCCTGCACTGGCTGCATTGTATAGCATTGGCACACCTGAGGCCGGAAAAGTGATTCTGAAAGCCGCTCAGGATAAGAAAGACCAGCAATTGCTTTCGATGGTGAAAGTGTTGGGTCAGTTGAAATATCAGCCCGCCGAAAATTTCCTGATTGAATTGACCAAAACGCAAAAGGTAGCCGTTTTAAAACACGTGTACGCTTCGCTTGCCGAAATCGGAGGAAAAGCTTCGTTTCCCGTATTTGAAGCTGCTGCAAAAACGGCCAAATATCAATACGATTATGCCGAAACGATGCTGGCTTACCTGCAATATGCCAATCGGTTGGCCGCTCAGGGCGAAACAAGTTTAAGCAATCAGATTGGTGGTGCCGTACTGAAAAACTGTACTGCCGACAATCAATTGGTTTATCGCGCTTCAGTCCTTGCCATTCCTGGCTTTGGCAACAATGCATTGTTCCTGAAGGAAATTCAGAATAAAAATAAAGTATATCGCAATGCTGTATTAAACAACGCTGCCAAACAGCTGACTGGCGCAAACGTTGGCTCGTGGATTGCTGCACTCAAAAAAGCACCAGCCGAAACTCAGGCCGAAATCATTCATTTCCTGGGTAGTCGCGGCGAAGCTGAGGTTTTACAGAAAGCCATACTTCCGGCTTTGTCTTCTGACAACCTGGCTGTTAGAACTTCAGCCATTCATGCTCTGGCACACAACCAGAAAAGCAAAGCTGTTCCAACATTGCTCGAGCAACTGAAAAAAGCCAAAGATGTCAGTGAATTTGCTGAAATTGAAGCTGCTTTGCTGAATACAACTTCAGCAAAAGAAACCGGTTTGCTTTCGGCACAGTTTGCTTCGGCCAGTGACGCCGGGAAAGTAGTGCTGATTCATGTGTTGGGCGCTCGCCGGGCAACTGAAACTTTTGATTCGATGATGAAATTCGCCGAATCGGGTAATGCAGAAATTAAAGGAGCTGCTTTGGTGGCTTTGGCAACAGTTTCTAAAGCTGAAAATACTTCTGCATTGATCGATGCATTGAAAAAAACATCAGATAAAACATCGGCTGAAAGCCTTCAGCGTGCTTTGATTGCCGTTTATTCAGGAGCTGTAAAACCTGATACTAAATTGGTGCTTGACGAGATTCAGAAAGGTGGGCAAACCGAGAAATTCATTCCCGTTTTGTCGTCGCTCAACGATCCGAAAGCGCTGAAAACCGTTGCAGGCCTGCTGAAAAGCGGAAGCTCATCGGAACGCGAAGCTGCTTTTGTTTCGTTGTCGAACTGGAGCGATCCAAAAGCTGCTCCTCAGTTATTTGCAGTTTTCACCAATCCTGAAATGAAATCGTTCCGTAGCGATGCTTTGAAATCATACATCCGGATTACGCTCGAATCGGCTTTGCCTGACGATCAAAAATTGCTGATGATTGAAAAACTGATGCCCGAATGCACAACTGCAGCCGAAAAAACAGCAGTTATCCAGGCTACCCGAAATATAAAAACTTTCCTCTCGCTGGTATTTGTTGCTAATTACCTCGATGATGCTGAACTGAGCGGAGTTGCTGCCTCAACAGCCAAAGCGCTTGCTTTGCCATCGTCAGGAAAGAAAAATGGACTGACCGGCGAATTTGTCGTTGATGTCCTGAAAAAAGTAATGGGCAAAATGACCGGTCAAGACAGCCAGTATGACGTGATCGATGTGCGCGAGTACCTCGAAAAGATGCCGAAAGAAAAAGGTCTTGTGAGCATTTTCAATGGTAAAGATTTATCAGGATGGCATGGTTTGGTGAAAAACCCAATCCTCCGTGCTAAAATGAAACCTGAAGAACTGGCTAAAGAGCAAGTTGCTGCTGATGCCAAAATGCTGACAAACTGGTCGGTAAAAGATGGCTGTATCGTTTTTAACGGTAAAGGTGATAACCTATGCACCGTGAAACAATACGGCGATTTCGAGATGGTTGTTGACTGGAGGATTACCAAAGACGGCGACAGTGGTATTTACCTGCGCGGCACTCCACAGGTTCAGATTTGGGATACTTCGCGCGTTGATGTAGGCGCCCAGGTTGGTTCGGGCGGTTTATACAACAACCAGAAGAACCCGAGCAAACCGCTCGTTTTGGCTGATAATGCAATTGGCGACTGGAATACTTTCCGTATTAAAATGATTGGCGATCGTGTAACTGTTTACCTGAACGGTGTTTTGGTGGTTGACAATGTGGTGATGGAAAATTACTGGGATCGTACGATGCCAATCTTCGCGAAAGACGCCATCGAATTGCAGGCTCATGGAACTGACCTGGCTTTCCGTAATATTTTCGTGAAAGAGTTGAATACTGAAGAAGTCCAACTGAGTGATCAGGAAAAAGCAGAAGGATTCCAACTGTTGTTTAATGGGAAAAACCTCGACAACTGGCAGGGCAATAAAGTTGATTATACGGCTGAAAATGGCGTAATCCTTGTAAATCCAAAGGAAGGAAACCATGGCAATTTATATACTGAAAAAGAATATTCTGATTTTGTTTTCCGTTTCGAATTCCAGTTAACTCCTGGAGCAAATAACGGTCTTGGAATTCATGCTCCGCTTGAAGGCGATGCAGCCTATGTTGGTAAAGAGTTGCAGATTCTGGACAACACAGCCGATATTTATAAAGATCTTCAGCCATACCAGTATCATGGATCGGTTTATGGTATTATTCCGGCCAAACGCGAATTCCTGAAACCAGTGGGAGAATGGAACACTGAAGAAGTAATCGTGAAAGGCGACGACATCAAGATCACACTGAATGGTACTGTTATCGTTGATGGCAATATGGCCGAAGCCAGCAAAAACGGAACGGCCGATCATAAAGATCATCCCGGATTGCTTCGCCATAAAGGATACATCGGGTTCCTTGGTCACGGATCGGAACTGAAATTCAGAAATATCCGGATTAAAGAATTGTAGTAGTCAGTTTTTGGACCTCGGTCTTCAAATTACTGACTTCCAAAATAGAACAACCCAAACTAAGTAGATTTAATAAGTCAGCGCCTCCTGTTTGCAAAAGCAGGAGGCGTTTTTATTGCGTGCAGATTTTTTTGTTGTAAATTGGGTCAACTTTCCAAACAAAAAGGAATATGAGAAAACTTTATTTACTCTTTTATCTGCTCGTTTTACCATGTTTGGCAGCCATCTCACAACCTCTGTCCTCCGTTGAAATAGATCGGCTCGCTGAGCGTACCATGAAAACCTTTAATGTACCAGGCATCGCGGTTTTGGTTGTAAAAGATGGTGCTGTTGTGCATTCGAAAGGCTATGGCGTAAGTTCCATAAAAACCGGCAAGCCGGTTGACGAAAATACCTTGTTCGGAATTGCATCGAACAGCAAGGCGTTTACCGCGGCAACGCTGGCTATTTTGGTTGATGAAAAAAAACTGTCGTGGGACGATAAAGTTATTAAGTACATTCCAGAATTCAGGCTGTATAATTCGTATGTCACCGAAGATTTTACCATCCGTGATTTGCTTACCCACCGAAGCGGCCTGGGACTGGGAGCAGGCGATTTGATGATCTGGCCTGACTCGGCGAATTTCACTATCAACGAGATTATTTATAACCTACGTTTCCTGAAGCAGGTTTCGCCTTTCAGAACGAAATACGACTACGATAATTTGCTTTACATGGTAGCCGGAGAAGTGGTAACGCGGGTTTCGGGAATGAGCTGGGAAAGTTTCGTTGAGCAACGAATTATGAAGCCACTTGGTATGAATCGTTCGGCCGCTCAATATTCAAGGTTAAAAGATAAAACAAACGTAATTATAGGTCACTGTGAGGTTGATGGTAAGCTTCAGGAAACTGGTCATAGTGAAATGCAAATTGGACAATGTTCGGCGGGTGGAATTTATTCGAGCATAAATGACCTGAGCAAGTGGGTAATGTGCCAGCTGAACAACGGTAAATATGGCATTGACAGAGAGAAACAGCTTTTCAGCGAAGCCGCCCAGCAGGAAATGTGGAGCCCGCAAACAATTATTCCGGTCGGTAAAAACAAGTACAATAGCCACTTCCGAGCTTATGGATTAGGCTGGGATTTAACCGATTTAAAAGGCACCAAACAGGTAATGCACACAGGAGGCTTAGGAGGAATGGTGACCCAGGTGACCCTTTTGCCCGAATTAAAGCTCGGAATAGTTGTGCTTACCAATCAGGAAGTTGGTGCTGCATTTTCAGCGATATCCAATGCAATTAAAGATGGTTATTTAGGATTTCAGCCAGAAGATTGGGTTGTTAAGTTGGATACATTGCGGATAAAATCTTTGAAGGAAGACGAGAAACTATCAGTGAAAATTAGTGCTGAAATCGACAAGGTTATTGCTTCGGGAGTACAACCCGATTTGAAATTGTATGCCGGAAACTATGCTGATAACTGGCTGGGAAAAGTATCGATTACTGAACGATATGGGAAACTTTGGTTTCAGGCAGATAGGTCGCCAAAGTTAAATGGTACAATGTATTTCTACAAAGGCAATACGTTCGTGGTGAAGTGGACTTTAAGGGAAATGAAAGCCGATGCTTTTGTTTCGTTTAACCTGGATGCCGAGGGGAAAGCCAAAGGTTTTACAATGAAAGCCGTTTTTCCATTGACAGATTTCAGCTTCGATTTTCACGATCTTGATTTCCGCATAGTAACTGATTAATATTGCAGAAATGTCATTAACTCCCATATTTTTCTCCAATTCAGCCGAATTTCACCAATGGCTTGAAGAAAACTATAAAAAAGAAAAGGAAGTTTTAGTTGGCTACTACAAAGTAGGGACGGGGAAGCCGAGCATGTCGTGGTCGGAATCGGTTGACGAAGCCTTGTGTTTTGGCTGGATTGATGGAATCCGAAAATCGCTTAACGGAGAAAGTTATTGTATCCGTTTTACACAAAGAAACCCCAGAAGTAACTGGAGCGAGGTAAACATTAAGAAAGTGGAAGAATTAATCAGGCAAGGACGAATGAAGCCCGAAGGGTTGGCAGCCTACGAAAAAAGATCTGAGGCTCGTTCCGGTATTTATAGTTACGAGAACAAACCAGAGCAATTTTCTCCCCAATTGGAAGCCCGGTTCCGAGAAAGTGTTGCAGCCTGGGAATTTTTCTCAAGCCAATCGACCTCGTACAAAAGGACGGTCATGTATTATGTGATGGACGCCAAACAGGAAACCACCCGTTTTTCAAGGCTCGATAAACTAATAAAGGCGTGCATGGAAGGTAAACGTATGTTTTAAGACAACGCATTATGGACGATTTTCAGGTATTTGCAAAACCCGTTGGCGCCGGTTGCAATCTGGCCTGCAGCTATTGTTATTATCTCGATAAAAATCGACTGTTCTCAGAACCGGGAGTTCAGCGAATGTCCGATGATTTGCTCGAACTCTATATCAAACAGCACATTCAGGCATCAAGGGAGGAAACGATATTTTTTTCATGGCATGGCGGCGAACCAACATTGGCTGGATTACCGTATTTCCGTCGAATAACAGAACTCCAGAAGAAATATCTGCCCGAAAACAGGTATGTAATAAACGGTATTCAAACTAACGGCACTTTGCTCGATGAAGAGTGGTGTCGTTTTCTGAAAGAAGAAAACTTCGTCATTGGAATCAGCATTGACGGGCCGGAGCAATTTCATTCAGCCCACCGTTTCCGGAAAGATGGAAAATCATGTTTTGATGAGGCGATTCGGGGTTACTACCTCCTGAAATCATTTCAAATTCCATGTGAAATTTTGTGCGTAGTAAATGCTCAAAATGTAGTTTATCCGTTGGAGGTTTACCGTTTTTTCAAAAGTCTGGAGGCTGCTTTTATAACTTTTATTCCATTGGTTGAGCGCCTTTACCCTGAAAGTGACCAGGTGTCGGAAAGAACGGTTCATGCCGGTGATTTTGGAGAATTTCTCTGTACCATTTTCGACGAATGGAAAACCGAAGACATTGGCGAGGTGAAAGTCCAGATTTTCGAAGAAGCCCTGCGAACAGCTTTCGGAGTCGAGCATTCATTATGCATATTCAAACCTACGTGTGGTCGTGTTCCGGTTGTAGAGCACAATGGCGATTTTTATTCGTGCGACCATTTTGTTGAGCCCAAATATCTGATCGGGAATATTCGAGAAAAGTCACTCTCGGAGATGCTTGAAGACCCGAAGCAGAAAGTTTTTGGACGTGACAAGCTAGATTCACTTCCTGAGTATTGCTTAAAATGTGAAGTCCGGACCATGTGTAACGGTGCCTGCCCCAAAGACCGGTTTATTGAAACCCCGGATGGCGAACCCGGATTGAATTATTTATGCGAAGGATATCGGATGTTTTTCAACCACTGTAAGCCATTTGTTGAGGAAGTTGCCAAAGTCTGGAAGATGCAGCAATGTTAATTACAGGGCAGGCAATTTAGATGTGCTGAAAAGATTGTACTTTTAAAGATCTGTAAATATCAGTCAATGACGAATCCGATCACCAAAAAATACATTGTTTTAAGCATGTGGCTTTCAATTGCCATCAGTATTCTGGTGCATTTCAGCAGTTTGTTCGATGAGTTTGTTTCTCACATATTTACAAGTCAAATGGCTTTTCGTTTTGCAGGAAACGCATTGTCTGAAATTTCCATTACGTTCATAATCGGTTTTATTCTTTTCTGGATTAACTTTTATATTTTAAAACCACTTCAAACCAGTAAGAAAATCAACTGGATAAATTATACTTCTGCTTTCGCCGTATCTTTTGTCGTTGTTATTTTTTCAAGTCATTATCTGTTTGCAATAAAAAGAAGTGTTTTACCCAAAGGTGATTTATACAAGAATGATGATCTTTTCATCACCAAAGATTTTTTCCTAGCCTTAGTTGTCATAATATGTATTTATGTCATCCGGCTGGTTTTTCAAAATCAGAAAAACAGGCTCGAAATACAGACTCTTAAAATTGAAAACCTTCAACGCCAGTTTGATGCACTGAAGAATCAGGTTAGCCCACACTTTTTATTCAACTCGCTTAGTTCGTTAAAAACCTTGATTTATGAATCACCTGAAGTTGCCCAGGAATACCTCAACCACTTGTCGCTGGTGTTACGTTACACGCTTCAGGCAAACGAAAACAGACTTGTTTGTTTGAGCGACGAACTTCAATTTGTGGAATCGTACTTTTTCCTGATCAAGTTGCGTTTCACTAAGAATATCAGTATGGTTCAATCCATCAGCAATGAGCTACTTGGGTATAAGATTCCGCCACTGGCCTTGCAGATTCTGATGGAAAATGCCGTCCGCCACAACGAAATAAGTAAACGAAACCCGTTGGAAATCTCAATAGCCACCACACGAAACCAGACTCTGGTAGTAAGCAATACAATAAACAAAAAAATTGCTCCGGAACCCGGTGCTGGCGTAGGTTTAGCCAATTTGTCGAACCAATACCGGATATTGGGCGATCAGGATATTTCCATACGAAAAGAAGATCAAAAGTTTATTGTCGAAATACCATTGCTGTCATGATGAATGCGCTGATCATAGAAGATGAAGAATTGGCTGCCAGGAATTTAGTGAATATCCTGACGGAGATCGGGAATATAAATACGATTGCCATTTTGGAAAGTATTGCCGACACGGTTGAATGGTTCGAAGTGAATGATTTGCCCGATTTGGTATTTATGGACATTCATTTAGCCGATGGTTCAGCTTTCGAAATTTTCAAAATGATTCGGATCGATTGCCCTATTATTTTTACAACGGCCTATGATGAATATGCTTTGCAGGCTTTCAAAGTAAACAGCATCGACTATCTGCTAAAACCAATTACGCTTACCGATGTGAAAAAAGCGCTTGACAAACGGGAAATAGTATCGGTAAATCATTCCGAATCAATCGATTTTAGCAAGTTATTAGCCATGATCAAACCCACGGCGGAATATAAAACACATTTTCTGGTCAGTCAGAAAGGCGACAAGCTTGTACCATTGAAAACCAGTGAAATTGCTTATATCTTGATTGAAACCAGCATTGTAAAGGCAATCGATTATAAAGGGAAAACTTTTGTGATGGAAAATACACTTGATGAGTTGTCGGCCATGCTCAATCCTAAAGAGTTTTTCAGGGCAAATCGCCAGTTTATTATTGCCAGGAATGCAATTAAGGATATCGATTTGTGGTTCAATGGCCGACTGTCAGTCAACCTGATTGTTTCAACTCCCGAAAAAATTCTGATCAGTAAAGTCCGGATTCCGGTTTTCAAGGATTGGTTCACTTAGATTACTCTTTCTTCTGCTAATTTCACCTAGGTCACAGGAAAGTTCACCATCCGTTTTTTCAGCTTCGCCTTGTTTCGTCCCTATGGGTGGCATTGTGCTTCTACTTTAGCTTCAGATTTAAAACTTTAAAATTCAAAGTCATGAATACACTGAAGCTTATTTTTCTGGGAATAATTCTTTCTACTCTTTATCAAAACACCTATGCCCAACAGAATTTTGTTGTTGAGCCAAAATGTATCCTGAAAGGTGTGTTGGTTGATGCTGACGATTCGAGCCCTTTGGAGTTTGCAAACGTGGTTTTGTTCGGCTTGAATAATTCGACTATTGTAACGTGGTCGATTTCAAAAAATGATGGCGCGTTTGAATTGTCAAAAATAGGTTTGGGCGAGTACGATCTGGCGATCACTGTTCTTGGCTACGAGGAAATGAAAATGAAGAACATTGTGTTTAACAAACAAGGCTTTACCTTAGACCTTGGTAAAATTAATCTGAATAAAGCCACAACTGCCCTTGACGAAGTTTCGATTGTTGGAATACAGAAGACTTATCAAACCAAAATTGACAAAAAGGTGATTAATGTTGCAAAAGACATAAACTCAACCGGCGGAACTGCCATTGATCTAATCAAAAATGTTCCCGGACTGGCTGTTGATGCCGATGGAGTTGTTAATTTGCGCGGTAGTTCAGGAGTGAGTATCCTGATCGATGGCCGGCCAACTTCGATTGATGCGACTAAACTCGACCAGATTCCGGCAGCAGATATCGAAAGCCTCGAAATCATTACCAATCCATCGGCAAAATATAATCCTGAAGGCAAAAGCGGAATTATCAACATCAAGCTGAAACAATCGAAAATAGCAGGCTTTAGCGGAAATGCCATGTTTACCGCCGGGACCGGAGATAAATACAATGAATCGGTGAATTTAAATTACAACCTGGGTAAAGTCAATCTTTTTGCCTCGTACAGTGGTATGAAAAGGATGGCCGAAGCTTCGCGCTATTTGCTTAGGGAATCTTACGATTCTGATGCGATTCATTTTTTACAGCAGGATGCCAAAACGAATATCGACATTACTAAAAATACGTTCACTCTGGGTTCAAACTTCAATTTCAATTCGCAAAACAAACTGACGCTGAGCTATACCTACAATCCTTCCAAAACGATTGATGATGATCAAACGCTTTCGCAATATTTCGACCGGTCGATGAATAAAACAGGAAGTGTTTTTGTGGTCAATTCGGAGAACGGAAAAGAAACTGCAAATGATTACCTGGTTGCTTACCGGAAGTTATTCGACAAAAAGGGAGAAGAACTGACGGTTGATTATACTTTATCCAGTTCATCGGGTTCTGCCCTCCAGCCGTTAACTTACCAGTACTCAATGAAAACAGAAACTTCAGAAATAAACACCAATTCGGACATTTACAATTCAAATCTTCAGGTAAATTGGGTATTGCCTTTTGATAATGGTTCGAAACTGGAAACCGGTGTTCACAGCATTGTTAGAGGAAACGACAGCGAATATTATTTTTTCAATTCTTCCGGAGGAGCAAAAATTGAAGATCTGTCTCAACGAAACTTGTTTACTTACAATGAACAAATACATGCCGGATATGGCCTTTGGTCTGGCCAATTCAACGAAATTTCAGTTCAGACGGGGCTCCGGATCGAAAAAACCTATATCGATGGGAAGCAGGGCTCGGGCAGCGATAAAATCAGTCAAAACTATTTCAATTTTTATCCTTCACTCAGTTTTAGTTATCCAATTAACGAGAATAATCAGCTTCAGCTTAGTTATAGCCGAACAATTAAAAGGCCCTCAGCCCGAATGATCAATCCATTTATCGACCGGTCGAATCTTGAAGTTTTCAGAAGTGGAAATCCAGATCTAAAACCCGAATACGTTAACTCGATTGAGCTGGGCTTCAACGGAAATTGGGATAAAACCAATTTAGGGTTTACTGCTTTCTATAAGCATATTGCAAACCCGATTAACACAATAATCCTTCTCGACGAGGCTGGAATATCGCACATGTCACCTCAGAATATGTCGTCCAGCCAGAATTATGGTCTTGAATTTACATTTGAGCAGGCCATTAACAACTGGTGGAAAATAAACGGAAATTCAAGCTTTTTCAAAAATGAGATCACAGGAAATGTTGATGGAACTTCGGCCAGTAATTACTCTTATTTGGGTCGTTTCAATTCAATCTGTACTCCCTCGAAAGGCCTATCTTTTCAGCTTATTGCAAATTATGCAGGCCCAATAGTGGGAGTTTATTCCAGAATGGAACCGCAATTTTCGATGGATTGTGCCGTAAGGAAAGATCTTCTGAAAAATAAATTGTCGTTGACACTTCGGGCTTCGGATGTATTTAACTCACTTAAAAATAGTTATTCTGCTTGGGGATCGAATTTCACTGCCGACAATTGGCGCAAAACCGAAACCCGTGTGCTTTACTTCAGCATTTCTTATTCTTTCGGTTTAAATGGTAATTCAAAGAGCTCCAAATCAATCATCCAAAACGAAAGTAAACCAAGTACAGAAATGTAGCTGACAGATTTGTGTTTTGTCAAAGAATTTGCTTCGTATCATCATGCTGAACTTGTTTCAGCATCTATAAAAATAAGAGACCCTGAAGCAAGTCCGGAGTGACAGTACTTCGAAAGTTTAATGCCTCACTGTTTACAGAAAAGGTCACTCCCGAATTGCCGGTATTCAGGCCTTTCGGGAGTGGTTTATTTAGCAGATCGCATGACTGTTATTTCAGTTTTTCTTTAAAGAAATCAACGGTTCGTTTCCAAGCAAGTTCGGCAGCTTCTTTGTTATAACGCTCCGGGTTGGAGTCGTTGTTGAATGCGTGTTGTGCGCCATCGTACATGTACAATTTGTAATCAACGTTGGCCTTTTTCAGGGCAGCCTCAAAATCCGGAATTCCTTTATTAATTCGTTCGTCGTTTCCGGCATAATGCAAAAGCATTGGTGCTTTTATTTTCGCAACATCTTCGGCCTTGGGTTGTCCCCCGTAGTATGGAACGGCAGCAGCCAGATCTGGCGAGAGCACTGCTACGTTGTTGGTCATGGCGCCACCCCAGCAAAAGCCTGTGCAGCCAACTTTCCCGGTGGTTTGCGGGTTGGTTTTCAGATAGGCAACTGCTGCCGAAAAATCCTGCTTCGTTTTTTCGTAGTCAAGTTTCTGAAACATTGGCGCTGCATCTTCCGGTTTTTCAGGCGTTCCACCCAGTGGCGATAATGCATCGGGGGCAAGTGCTACAAAACCTTCGAGTGCAAAACGGCGGGCAACGTCTTTAATGTGTGGCTGAAGTCCCCTGTTTTCGTGAATGACTATTATTGCCGGAAGTTTCTTTTTCCCTTTTGGGCGGGCAAGATAAGCCGTCATTTGTCCGCTGGCTCCTGCATATTTAATAACTTCGGTAATCAGGCGGGGATCGTTGCCATGGGTGATTTCGGCCAGTACATTCTCAGCGATTGAACTCAGCAGAATTGAACCTCCTGCTAAAAATGCGGTTTTCTTTAGAAAGTCACGGCGATTGGTTTTTGTTTCGGATAGTTTCATTTCCTTCCTGGTTTTTATTAGTTTTAGATTGATTTATGTCAAAACAAAGCAGAGGGATTGAAAAATCCACTAAAATTACAACTAATTCTGCTGAATGTTGTTTGATTGCTAAAGATTTTGAGTTCAGTGGTTTTGCAGTAAACTAAAATTAGAAAAACTATAAATTTATAAACTATGAGATCATTCGTTGTTATTCTTGCCCTCCTGGTAGCTTTTACAGGTTGTGTTAAAAAGAACAAAGTGCCGACTGCCCAAAGTCAGGCCAATCCGGGAATGCATGAGGTAAAAGTTGCTGAGGTAATTCAGTCGAGCCAATATACTTACCTGAAAGTTGCTGAAAACGGTGCTGAAAACTGGATCGCAGTAACCCGTCAGGAAGCTGCTCCGGGCGAGACCTATTACTATGCCGATGCGTTGGAAATGAAAAATTTCGAAAGTAAGGAATTGAAAAGAACTTTCGAGACCATTTATTTCGTTCAGGAATTAAGTAAACAACCTAAATCGGCCGAAGCAGAGCTACCTAACCCGCACGGAAATGCTATGGGTAAAGTTTCGGTGACTGCAAAAGAAGGAATTTCAGTTGCTCCTGCACAAGATGGATTGTCGATCGCTAAACTTTATACTAGCAAGAGCGACTACGCCGGAAAGAAAATTAAAATGAAAGGCCAGGTTGTGAAAGTGAACAACGAGGTAATGGGTAAAAACTGGGTTCACATTCAGGATGGAACCAAAGATGGCGACCATTTCGACCTGACTATTACAACTATGGATAAAGTAGAAATGGATGCTGTAGTTACTTTTGAAGGAACAATCGCTGTGAATAAAGATTTCGGCTATGGCTATGCCTATGAGTTAATCATGGAAGATGCCACGCTGGTAAAATAGATTCAGATTTTTTGCACACAGCCCTGTTGGAATTTGATTTCCGGCAGGGCTTTTTTATTGAATAAGATTAGCGTTCATTGCTTCCCATTCGTTCCATTAATTGATCCCGATACTGCTCAGAAACCGGAAGCCGGTGTTCGCCAACCCCGATGAGGTTACCTTCGAGGTGATCAATTTTTTGCAGGTTGACAATCGCTGTGCGGTGTATTTTCATAAACGGCAATCCTTTCAGCTTTTCTTCCCAGCTTTTCAGGGTGCCATGTACCACCAGTTTTTTACTGGTACAATACAGCATTACATAGTCACCGCAGGTTTCCACAAACAAAATGTCGTCAACGGCCACCTGATAAATCCGCTTGTCCGATTTTACACTTAATTTAGCGGGTGCCACAGGCTGATTCCGGGGATTCTGTTTCTCGCGGGCCTTGTTTACCGCTTTACTGAACCGTTCGAAAGAGAAAGGTTTCAGAAGAAAATCAACAGCTTCCAGATCGAACCCATCGACGGCATACTGCGGATAAGCGGTGGTGAAAATTACCAAAGGCGGATGAACCAGCGAACGCAAAAAGCTTACACCCGACATTTCGGGCAGGTTGATGTCCAGAAAAATCAGGTCGACCGGATTGGAATCGAGAAAAGCCTGAGCCGAGAAAGCATCGGCAAATGTTCCCAGGCGGCGCAGGTCGGGGTATTTGGAAATATAATGTTCGAGAATGGATTGGGCAGCAGGCTCGTCTTCAATGATAATGCAGTTCATAAACTTTTTTATTTCTTGTTTTTCCGGAAATAATCACACAATTTACGTCATTCGTTTGTTTTACAAATCAAGTCAATTGAAAATTTAAGCCGGAACCACTAATTTTGATAGACACTAAAACAAGCAAATCATGGAAACAAATTGGACTCAGGCATTTCAACCTTTATTTCAGCAATACGGAAAGCGTAAACACCCGCTCGATTACCAAAATCGTTACCAATTGGTGGTTATGGTTATCCTTTCGGCTCAGGATTCGGATAAGCACATCAACGAACTCGCTCCGGATATTTTTGCGGCTTACCCAAACATGAATGCGCTTTCCCGTGCAACCGAGGCCGACCTTCAGCATCACATTGGCTCGGTGCGGAATTGGGGCAACAAAGCCAAATGGCTGATCAAACTGGCGCAAACGGTTGGCGATGACGAAAATATACCGAGAACGATGGAGCAACTCACTAAGCTGCCTGGACTTGGCCGGAAATCGGCCAACGTGATCATCCGTGAGTCGGGCGATACAGCCGAAGGTGTGATTGTCGATCTGCACGTTCTGCGCGTTGCTCCACGCCTTGGGATTGCTGATGAAGCCGATGCGGCCAAACCCGAAAAGGTCGAAAAGAAAATCATGGCTGTTATTCCGCCTGAATTCTGGAACGAGGCCGGGATGGCGATTTCTTTTCTCGGACGCGAACTTTGCCGGCCAACCAACCCTAAATGTGATGTATGCCCGATGAACACGGTTTGCGTGTATTATAAAAATCAAAGCTGATTTTTGGTTAGCTCAACTTTCAGCTTCAGATTGAAAATGTCGTTTTTCTCCTGATAGTCAATTGAATGGTGCTCGGGATAGATCAGGTTTAACCGTTTCTCAACGTTTGGTATACCTAACCCGCCGTTCTCGGTGGTGTCGGCTTTTTCGCGTGGGGCAATCTGATTCTCGGTACAGAAAGTTAGCATTTTGCCATCGTAGGCAATGGAAATCCGGATTGCTCCCGGGTTCTTGCCAACGCCGTGCTTGAAGCAGTTCTCGGCCAGCGGAAGTAGCAGTAAGGGTGCAATTTCGACTCCTGAAAAGTTGCCCGAAGTTTCCAGTTCAATCTGGGTAATTTGTGGGTTTAAACGTTCTTTTTGAAGCCCGACGTAAGTTTTGATCATTTCAATTTCTTTCTCTAACGGAATAAATTCACTTGCCGTATCGTAAAGTACATACCGCAGAAAATCAGAAAGTTTCAGAATGACATCCGGCGTTCGCTGATCGTTTTGCGAAGCCATCGAATAAATGGTATTCAGGTTGTTGAACAGAAAGTGCGGATTAATTTGAGCTTTCAGCGCCGAGAGTTCGTTTCGGGCAGCTTCGCGCTTTTCGATTAACATTCGGGCATATTGTCCGGTAAGGAAAAGTCCGCCGGTAAAAATCAGGTATGCAGCTATAATCAACACCAACTCCCATATTTTGAAATACGAAATGTAGTAAAGGCTTGGGAAAAGCTTGTCGAGACAAAAGTTGTACACTGAAAAATTGAGGATTGCAGCTCCGACGATCAGGCCGGTTAGTCGCAATAGATATTGTTTGAAATAACTTTGATTTAAAAACCTGCGGATAAGTCCATTCACATGCAGATAAACCGCGGCGACAATTGTCAGGTGAAAAACAATCACATACATGAAATTTCGCAGGAAGTAATCCACAAAAATATCGACAATTTCCTTGTCGCCATTGGGCCTGATTGCCTGAAGAATGACATATCCAATTGGTGTAATGAAAAGAATTGTCAGCACGATTTTGATCCATACACGCGTGTTTCGGGCCAGCCAAATAAATGGCAGCGAAATGTAGATCAGCAGTGTTGTGTTTAGCAGCAAAATGGTGTCCCAATCGGCAACCATGCCACCAAAAACACCGATCGACTCAACGCCCGGATTCAGGACAACATTCCAGAGATTGACGGAGATAAACCAGAACACCATATGTGGGAGTGAAATCCAAAGTTTTCGGAGATTAATTTTTTTCATGGCCTGATCAGTTTATCCGGTTTAATTTCATCATGGCAGGCTGGTTCTCCCAGTCGATAAAGCGTTTTTGATGTCCGTAACGCTCAAGCATGTCAGTCAGGTCGTTTGACGAAGCGGTAAGTAGTAGCCTTCCGGGGCCTTTAACGTATCGATACTGAATACGTACCCGTTTTTTTTCGATCATTTCCTGCATGTATTCGTTCCCCAGCCACGAAACAAAAAGCTGCCCGTTCTGAACTTGGACTCGGGCCAGCGTGTGCACGGTTAGGTAATTCTCACGGGCCATACGGCTATTCCTGATTGCATTGACTTCTTTTGGACTAAAATCGCCGTAAAGTGCGCCGTTAATCCTGAAAAGTGTTAATTGAAACTGATATTGAGTCGAGTCGGGATTGTTTTCGACTAACTTAACCACATAAAAGTTAAGTGGCTTGATAATGGTAGAGTCTTTCCCTGATTTGGTCTTCATTTTTTCCTGAGAAATAAAGCGGTTGATTTTCCAAACCGAAACAGTATCAGCCCGTTCCCAAACTTTTGCTTCTTCCTCATCATTTTCGCTGTCAGGTTTTTGCTTGATCGTCTTCGCCAGCCAGTTCCCTTCTATTTCAGGAACTATGGTCACATTCTTTTCGAGGAAGAATGGATTCAGCGAACAGATCATAAAGAAATCGGAACAGCCCGAAAGGATCAGGATGATTCCGAAGATGATCAATGGTTTTCTGTAATTCATGGCTTTGAGTTTTATTTTCAATCGAAATTCAGCAGAATAATTTCAATCCCGAAATTTTTTCGATGAAAGTGCCAGTTTTTTCGATGGTTGGGGAAAAGAATTTTCCGTGAAAAAAGCCAGGCACATTGTTTTTGCCTTTTCTTAACATAGCCTATGTTTCCGGGGGAGGGGAATGGCTATTTCATGTTTTTCTTTACATTTGGTAGCTTAATTACTAAATCAGCAACCCAATGATCAAAAGCATCCTAACCCTTTGCCTTGTTTCAGGAGTATTGGCGAGTTTTGCCAATGTTAAAACCGATAAAAAGCTGGATCATAAAGTACACCGCATTCATGAAAAATGCCTGACTGTGGATACCCATTGCGATACGCCGATGCTGATGGTTAAACCAGGCTTTTCTGTTCGTACCGAAAATAAGGCGCCACAAAGTCGGGTTGATTTACCCCGGATGAAAAAGGGAGGACTGGATGCCATGTTTTTTGCGGTATTCACCGGACAGAAACCGCGCACTGAAGAAAACTACAAGAAGACATA
>JAJZSZ010000455.1 GCA_021849365.1 Bacteroidota bacterium
CTCTTTAGGAAGAGTCGTAAATTGAACAAAAGGAGTAACAGAATACAATTCAACGGTGATATGTTCTCCCTGTTCTAATTGAGAGAGAATTTTTGGAAGTTCACCTCTCCAGTCCGTTATTGACCAAACCCTTTCCTGCGTTTGATTCTTCTTTGCTTGGATATGTCTTCTTTTACCATCTTTATAAAAAACTACAATATCATCAACAGTAACCCTTTCATTTATTCCTGATAATCCATTCGATTCTACCTGCACATATTCAATAGTAGTATCGGTCATCATTTTAATTATCCAATTTACTGCGATTGCTCTTTGGTAATCATCTCCTTGGTTTGAATAAGTTCCTGCTTTGCTCATTGCGAAATTATGTTATTGAAGAATAGTAAATTAAGTGCCGCATCTAGCAAAGTTAACCAACTATAGCTTAGTATAAAATATCGCATTCTTTATTTGAAATAGTTTTAGGTGGGTTACTTAAATGGAGATAGAACTTAACGCGTTTGCGACAAAGATTACATGAGAATATTCGGTAGTTTGCTTTTAATATACTATTTATAAGTGAAGTTTCTTCCCCTGAATTTCTGCACTCATAAACTTCATCACGGCCTCATAATCTTCAAGCAAAAAGTTCGACACCGCTCTCCTTGGGATCACTAAAAGCCGCGTCAGTCGCGGCTTTTGTCGTTATTCGGGGGACGATTGTGGCAGAGATATTAAAAAGCTGTAAGTTAAAATACCGCAGGCAACTCCCACCATATTCGCCAGAATATCGAACATCGAAAATGAACGACCGGCGTGCATGGTCAGTTGCAAAATCTCCATTAAAATTCCCCAGCCAACAGCAATGAAGGCATTCAGGTAATAATTCCGCTTATTTAATTCTGTTTTCAAAGTCCAGCAGCCAATACCCGAAAAAAGGAAATACATCAGAAAATGAATTACCTTATCCGCTTCAGGAAATAAACTCACTTTTGGCAGGTCGCTTGGTGGCAGAAGCGATAAAATAAGTACACAAGTGGCATATAAAACAAACAGCAGATTGCGAATGGTCTGACTAATTTTCCAAAAAAACGACAACATACTCAAAATATTTGTTTTACAAACCGGTTTAGCATTTGGGAATAAGGGTCAAATCTGAATCCTCATCCTGATTTTTTTTAGTTCAATAATACAAATAATCCATTCAAATAATCCTGTTCCGAAAAAATTCAGGCCGGCAATACTGGTAGATTTTACGTGGCAGGCTTTTTTTTATTTGGTTGCCATCATTTTATAAGAATTCTCTTCTGTTTCCTGCGCAATATTTGCTATGTTAGTCATTCATAAATCAGCAAACTGTCGGGTTGTATTTCAAACTAAAAACTAAGCCATATGCAGATTGATTTATCCAAAATTGAAATCAGGGAAATCGGGGCCAATGAGGTTGAACTTTTAACCACTTACCGCATAGCCTATCTCACCGAATTACAGGGAGAACAAACAGCAGAATATCAGGGAAAACTGAAGAAAGAACTCAATGCTTATTTCAGGGAAGCACTGGCCGAGAAGCGTTTCTTCGCCTATCTGGCCGAACTGAAGGGCGAAATCCTGAGTTTTGGCGCCATGGTAATTAAAAAGATACCTGGCGATTTCAACCAATCATCGTACCTCGAGGGCGACATCCTGAACATGTTTACCATTCCGGTTGCGCGGCGAAATGGCATCTCAGCGCTGATCCTTCAGCAACTAATCAACGAAGCCCGTAACCGTGGGATCAGCAAAATATCGCTGCATACCTCTAAAGATGGTGAGAAACTGTACCGCAAATTTGGGTTTAACGATCCGGTTTATCCGGTACTGGAATTATGCCTGTAATTCTTTAAATTGACATACAAAACATTGCATTGACGCAATGCAATAAAATTTGATAATCATGAACGAACCGCAGTTACGAATCGGCATCATGTACCAGCCTGAGATTATATTCAGGCTGAACGAAACTTACCTGTTGGCGCCGAATGGAGTTCCTTACGAGGCAATTCAAAAAGTGAATTACCGTGATGGAAAAATCTGGCTGAATGATGAACCTGTTGACGAGGAAATACTTGTTTTCAATCCGGTTCGGTACCAAAAAGCTTCGTTCGAGTTGAATGATGTAACCATCGGCATTCAGTTTCACTGGGAGCGCAAGGAAGATCAAACCTTTAAAGGCTCACTGGAAATCAGGATTGAAAACGAAAAGCTCACAGCCATAAACATTTTGCCGCTCGAAGATTACCTGGTGAGTGTTATTTCGTCGGAAATGAGTGCGACCAGCAACCTGGAACTACTGAAAGCTCACGCTATCATTTCACGTTCGTGGTTACTGGCCCAAACAGAAAAAAGCAAGGCTATCAACCAAAGCGGGAAATCATACCAAAGCATTTCTGAGACTCCGGAAGAATACATCCGGTGGTACGACCGCGAAGATCACCTCAACTTTGATGTGTGTGCCGACGACCATTGCCAGCGCTACCAGGGCATTACACGTCAATCCACCGCATTGGTTGAGCAGGCTGTAGCCCAAACCCGTGGAATGTTGCTGATGAACGATGGCAGAATATGTGATGCCCGTTTTTCGAAAAGCTGCGGAGGAATTTCGGAAACTTTCGAAAACGTATGGGAACCCGAAGTACATCCCTACCTGCAGGCAATTATCGACAATCCTGCTCCTGCCAATGGATTTGACACCAACCTGACCAATGAAGAAGCCGCACAAAAATGGATCAGAAATGCTCCGGAAGCTTTTTGCAATACCCACGATAAGGCTGTGCTTTCGCAGGTATTAAACGATTACGATCAGGAAACAACCGATTTCTACCGATGGAAACTGGTTTACCAACAAGCGGATTTGGCAGAATTGATTGCCCGAAAATCAAGACGCGATTTTGGAGCTATCGTCGATCTGATTCCGGTCGAGCGTGGACTTTCCGGCCGGTTGAAAAAACTCAAAATCGTTGGAACGAAACTTACACTGACCATTGGAAAAGAACTCGAAATCCGCAAAACCTTGTCGGAGTCGCATTTATACAGTTCGGCATTCGTAATCGATAAGCTAGACATACAAAACGGTATTCCGGAGCAGTTTATACTCACCGGTGCCGGCTGGGGACATGGCGTTGGCCTTTGCCAGATTGGTGCCGCCATGATGGGTGCCAAAGGATATAAATACGACGAAATTCTGCTGCATTATTTCCGCGGAGCAAGTATTTCAAAAGAATATTAATCAACGTTAAAAATGAAAAACATTATAATACTTCCGGTTATAGCTATCCTGCTAATCGCAACATCAATTGGCGACGAATGGGGCTCAACCGCTTATTTACTGAAAATTGTTCCGGCGTTTATCTTGTTGATTATTACAGTTATTATACTGCTCCGGAACCAGAAAAAG
>JAJZSZ010000050.1 GCA_021849365.1 Bacteroidota bacterium
TCCGATCTATACTTGGAGAGTCAAACTCCATCTTCAACCAGTTCATTTCAGAAATTCGGTGTGAAGTTATCCAGAAAGATCCAATGCGTTTTCGCCGGAATCTTCAGCGTTTAGGCGAGATCTTCGCATACGAAATCAGCAAAGTAATGGATTACGAATTAACCGACGTCAAAACTCCACTTGGCGTTGCTCAGGTTTCCACCCTCGTACAACACCCGGTTTTAGCAACAATTCTTCGCGCCGGATTACCAGTTCAGCAAGGACTTTTAAACATCTTCGACCGTGCTGAGAATGCCTTTATCTCGGCTTACCGCAAATACGATGCAGCCGGTGAATTTCATATCGAATTTGAATATTTAGCCACCCCATCGCTAGACGGAAAAACGCTAATCCTTTCAGATCCGATGCTTGCTTCGGGCGCGTCCATGGAGATTGGTTATCATGCCATGCTACAGAAGGGTTCGCCTAAACATATACACCTGGTAGCCGTAATTGCCAGTAAACAGGGTGTTGAGCATGTGGTTAAGCATATTCAGGCTGAAAATGTTACGTTGTGGATTGGTGCTGTTGACCCTGAAATGACACCGATGTCGTACATTGTTCCCGGATTGGGCGATGCAGGCGATTTGGCGTTTGGCGCAAAAATAGACTCGCACTAGAGAATCGCGAATTAACGATTAATGATCAACGATTGAAGAAGTAAAATCGGCAATCGTTGATCGTTAATCTCAAATCAAAATCACTCCCACACCAAACAGCACTGTAAACAAAAGTGTTGTAAGCGATAGTTTTTTCAAAAACGGATCGAATTTCCGAGGCTCCGAAATTCGGTTAATCTGCACTAAATCACGCACAAAAAGCGGAAATGAAATCAGGAAAAGCCACTGAAAGCCTGATTTGAAGTTGAGTATAGAAAATACAACTGCCGCAATCATTCCTCCTGAAATCATCAGCGTGTGGTAAAGTTTCCCGTTGGCACTCCCCATCCGCACAATCATTGTATTTTTTCCTGAAGTGCGGTCGTTCTCCACATCGCGCATGTTGTTCAAATTCAAAACGCCGGTGCTAAAAAGCCCGATAGAAATGGCCGGAAGAAAAACCAAGCCGCTGATTAAGTGGGTGTTCAAGAAATAGGCACCAACAACGGGCAACAAACCAAAAAACAGGAAAACAGCCAAATCGCCCAATCCGGCGTAACCATACGGATTGCTTCCGGCAGTGTATTTAAAAGCAGCAATCAGCGCCAAAACTCCCAGCCCAATATAAATACCGAAAACCGATAGCGAAAGTCCTTTGGTACCCTCGGCCACCAGCCAGATTCCCGATGCCAGACTCAACAAAGCCAGAACGATCATTCCGCCACGCATTTGCGCGGGTGTAATTTCGCCTCCCTGAACCGTGCGTCGTGGGCCAACCCGCCTGTCGTTGTCGGTTCCCTTCTGAAAATCGCCATAATCGTTGGCAAAATTCGAGAATATCTGGATAAACAGCGCCGTAACAATGGCCAGGAGGGTGACTTTCAGGTTAAAACCTTCGTCCAACCCAGCCAAAGCCGCTCCCATCAAAATGCCGGAAACGGCCAGAGGCAAAGTCCTCAACCGCGCTGCTTTTACCCAACTTTTTAGTGATGCCATGTTCTTTATTCTATCAATTCTCTATCTATTTCAAACTTAAAAGGAACCTTCTTTGCTTGGTAAACCGGTATATTCTTTATTTTACAGACATAAATAATTTCTTCTTTATTCTTGGGAGAAATGTCGATGCCAAGTATGACTTCAGAAAAAACTTCATTGGGTAACTGAAAACAACGCTCAAAACTCTGGGGTTTCCTTTCAAATACTTTTATTAGTCTATATTCTTCTTCGTATTCCCAATCTTTAGATTTTGTTGTTGTTTGAACATGAATGCGCGTTAACTTTTCCTCAAAAGTCTCTCTCACTTTTGGCTTTATTCGTGGAAAATTAGTTTCATAACTAACAATACCTGTTCTAGCTATAAAACTACAAGATTCTCTTAGCTTTTCTTCTCTAAAACCGACACAAAATCCTTGGTGATTATTAGAGTAATGAGACCATAAGAGTATACCCTTAAAAGTTTTACTTAGAGAAAATATGCCATAATTTGTATCTATCTGATTGAAATAGAATTCTTCATAACCTTCTTGAAATTTTTCAATATCATTCATCCTCTCATCAAGATCATTCAATTTTGAGGCTAAAATGTCTCCAGCCCCCGGATTTTTCTGGATTTGTTGGATAACAATTTCTACTTTAAACTTTTCTTTTTCCTCATCACTCAAGACTTGAAAATTTATTGGAATCCTACAATCAAATGGATCATTAAAATCCTTTGGTGAAGCCAAATAAATCTCGTTATGTAATAGGATATTTTTATGGAATGGGTTGTTCCAGTCACGATACTTATATACTATTTCGGGAATTTTTCCTTCCATCTTTTAGATCATTCTTTATCAACTTACAAAAATGTAAGTACATTTTTGTAACATCAACAAACTGCTGAATTAAGGGAACTTAGGATACTTTTTAAAGTCTGGCTTGCGTTTTTCGAGGAACGCGTGTTTGCCTTCCTGAGCCTCTTCTGTGAGGTAATACAGCAAGGTCGCATTTCCGGCAAATTCCTGAATACCAATTTGTCCGTCGAGTTCGGCGTTCAATCCCAATTTGAGCATGCGCAAAGCCAGCGGACTGTGTTCCTGCATTTTTTGAGCCCAGGCAACCACTTCGTCTTCCAACTGATCGAACGGAACCACTTTGTTCACCAAACCCATCTCCAACGCTTCGGCAGCCGAGTACTGGCGGCACATGAACCAAATTTCGCGGGCTTTTTTCTGGCCTACGATGCTGGCCAGATACGACGAACCCAAGCCTGCATCGAAGCTTCCCACTTTCGGTCCGGTTTGCCCAAAGATGGCATTCTCCGAAGCAATACTGATGTCGCAAACCACGTGCAACACGTGTCCGCCGCCAATGGCGTAGCCGTTTACCATCGCAATCACCGGTTTGGGCATTGAGCGGATTTGCTTCTGCACTTCGAGAATATTCAGGCGAGGAATGCCGTTTTTGTCGATGTAGCCGCCAATGCCTTTTACGGTTTGGTCGCCCCCGGCACAAAAAGCTTTGTCGCCAGCGCCGGTTAACACGATCACGTTAATGCGCTGATCCTCTCGACAAATGCGCAAAGCCTCACTAATTTCGTTCACCGTGGTTGGCCGGAAAGCGTTGCGATACCGCTCGCGGTTGATGGTAATTTTACCGATTCCGTCGAAGTACTCAAAAAAGATGTCTTCGTATTCTTTAATGGTTTCCCAGATACGTTTTGTTGTCATAGTATATCTGCTTTATTTGTTTGCATTTATTGTTGAACCTGCTTCGGGGTTCCAGTCTCATTTTGTTTGCCACCCTGCACTACGTACAAGATCATTAATATTAAACCACTTACGTGGTTTCTCGGAATCCCGAAGGGATTTACTGTTGATCACCGCGGGTGTAACCCGTGGGAAAGAGAACAAAAGCGGATGAACCCCGAAGTGGGTTCAATGCTTATGCAATTCTCACCCTTTTACTTTCCGAAACAACTCTCGAAACACGCTCACATTCACTTCTGCATCAGTAAAAACTTCGAGCACAGCGGCTTTCTGACCGGGTAAATAAAATTCCTGCAGCGCCCGCGTCAACTCACTTTCGTTGCTGGCTGAAAAATATTCGAGGCTGAAAGCTTTGGCCAAACCTTCGGCTTTGTGGGCATTCTGTGTAAAGAAATGCTCCTGAAACGCCGGTGTTTCGCCCGGACCTTTAATCATGCTGAAAATATTGCCGCCGCCATTGTGGATAACGATGATGCGCAGGTTTTCTCCGATATATTTGTTCCACAGGGCGTTCGAGTCGTAAAAGAACGACAAATCTCCAACGATTACTGTGTTTATTTTGTCTGATTCGCTGGCAAAACCAACGGCGGTTGATACACAACCGTCAATTCCGGCGGTGCCACGATTACTGTAATATTCAGCCTGTTTCACCCGGCTGTGAATAAGCGCGTACCGCACCGGTGAGCTGTTTCCCAAATGAACCACCGAGTTTTCAGGAATATTTTTGCCGATCAATTCAAAGGCTTTCAGGTCGGAGAATTCAGCTTTCGCAACAAATTCATCGCGCAACTGATTGACCCGATTTTCTTTGCTTTTCCAAAGTTTCAGATAATCTGAACTGGCTTGTATTTTTTGTTCCGCAAGCGATTCAAAGAAATCGGGTGCTTCGGTTTGAATTACTTTGGTGAGTGATTGATAGGTGTCGAAATGCTCCGTACCCAAACTCAAATGCCAGTGCTTGGCGGGTTTGTTTTTCCGCAGAAATTGCTTGAGCGATTTGGAAACAAACTGTCCGCCCAAGGTAATCAGCAAATCAGGATTGTAATCTGTTGTGTTTTCTTCGAGAATGGCAGCCATAAGCGCATCGATGCTTGCTACAAAATGTTCATCGTGCAAATTCGAAAGGTATTCGTGCAAAACAACCGCCCCGGTTTTGACAACAAACGCTGCGAGTGCCTTTTCAAGCGCCGGATTTGGATTCAATTGTCCGGCCAGCACCATTATTTTTTTCGATTGTCCAACGATTTCTGCCAATCCGGAAAGCTCTGTTTCCGAAACTTTTGGTTTTGCGGAGGCAATCTCAATGTCCTTTATTTCAGGTAATTCTGCATCAATCAACTGATGCAATGGTTCTTCCAGCGGAATGTTGAAGTGCACTGGTGCGGGAGTTCCCGAAACGGCCAGATTGAGGCATTCGCTGATTTGACGGGCCGCGAACCACAGCTCTTTTTCCGATTCGCCCAAAGGCAAATTCACCTCCTTTTTTACAAAGTTGCGGTAGATCCCTTCCTGGCGAATGCATTGACTTTCCAGCTGATCAATCCAGTAATCGGGGCGATCGGCGGTGAGCACAATCAGCGGTATATTTTGGTAAAAAGCTTCAGCAATGGCCGGTGCATAATTCAATGTGGCAGTTCCCGAGGTGCAAACAATGGCCACCGGTTTCTGTTTGGCCAGCGACAATCCCAGCGCAAAATAAGCGGCCGAGCGCTCGTCAACAACGTTGCGGCAGTTGAACCCGGTAATTCCGTGAAAAGTGTGAATCATCGGCGCGTTGCGGCTTCCGGGTGAAATAACAACGTCGGTAATGCCCTTTTTCAGGAGCAAGGCGGCCAGTTGATGAATATGCTTTTTGGTACTTATCATTGATTTTCAGGATTGATCACCGAAAGTAACGTTTTTGCCTTTTGGTTGGTTTCGTCCCACTCTTTTTCAGGCACCGAACGGGCCGTGATTCCGCCACCGGCATACAAAATGTACTCGTCGGAAGTGATTTCCATACAGCGCAAATTCACAAACAGCGAAACCTGTCCGTCTAACCGCCACGGACCAAGATAACCTGTGTAATATTTTCGTTGGTACAACTCGTTTTCGTGAATATACTGATGCGCCAAATCCTTCGGCAATCCGCACACGGCAGGCGTTGGATGCAATTCGGCCACAAAATTTCCCAACTGATTTTCTACTTTCTCTTTCGGGAAAAAGAATGAAGTTTTCAGATGAGCGACCTTTCCGCTTTCCAGGGTTTCGGGGCCAGTAGTTTTGTACTGATGAATGTCGAAATTAAAGAACACATCGAGCATGTATCGCGACACAAAAGCTTGTTCTTCAATATCTTTGGTACTCCAGTAATATTCTTCGCCATCGTATTTCCTGATCTGTGTTCCGGCCAACGAAACGGTTTCGAAACGCTCACCTGCCGATTTAACCAAAACTTCGGGAGTTGCGCCCATCCAGATTCCGGCATAAGGCAGATTTACAAGATAGGTAAAGGCGTTCGGTGTTTTCTCCTGAAGCTGAAGAAATGTATTTCCCAAGGAAGCATCCGTTCGTACAAACGGTATCTGGCGCGAAATGATCACCTTTGACAATGCTCCTTCGCGAATATCTGTTACCGTTTTTTCGATCAGTTGCAGATAATCTTCGCGCGAAATCGGGTTGCATTTTCCAGGATGATTCTCCTGTTGAAAAGGCACAAAAGCTTCAACATTCAGCCGATCTGAATCAGAAAAGTCATCTGTATAAAATTTCGGTCGAAGCAGTACAACCGGGCTTTCCGAAGTAATGCTAAAGGGAGCAAAAACAAAACCAGCCTCACCATTAAGCAAATCGAACCTGTTATAGATTTTTACATCCGAAGCATTCCCAACTACCAGCCCCAGTTTCGATTCACGGGGATTGAACCAGGCAGCAAAAGCAATATTTTTATCAAGAAGCTGATCTAACAGGGCAGCAATTGACTGGTTATCTCTCATGTCGTTTCACAATCATGTTGGTAACCCGGGCGGTTGAAAGCAGTTTCCCCGATGCGTTTTTGATATCAACATTCCAGACATGTGTACGTTTCCCGAAATGAAGTACTTCTGCGCGGGCATAAACTTCACCGCTATCGGCTTTCCCGGTATGGTTCGCACTTACCTGTATCCCACGTACATCGTATTCCTGCAACTCAACAGCCAGCATCGAACCAAATCCGGCAATGGTTTCAGCTAAAGCCAGGTTGGCGCCACCATGCAGCATATTGCCGGGCCTGAAAGTACGGTGATCAACCGGCATCGTTGCTTCTACCCAACCTTCGCCATAAGCGGTAAACCGAATGCCGAGATTCTCAACCATCGTGTTTTTCAAATAATGGCCAATCAGTTCTACCGGAGTTGAGTATGTTATTTTTGGTATTTCCATCACACAAAATTTTGAACGTGTGAAATTAGGAAAATGGAACGAGGCGGCCAATTTAATTTTGAAAATTGACTTTTGTGGCCGAGGTTGCCTTATTTTATTATCTCTTCAGCAAAGTCATTTCCTGAAATATTCAGGTCAAGCGATGGATTTTCCTTTGTCTCTGAAATAAAATAAAGCTTGGATTCGTGAGCTCCCAAAGTAACCGAAATGCGGGTCGGTTTTCCCAGCCCAAGGCTAAACCCAGGCTCCCAGACAAATACCCAGGCCTCCTTAATTCCGATTAAATCGAGCAGCGTATAGCTCTCTGAAACAACGACATCCGAATCATTAAGTACCAGTACGCTCCATCCTTTTACTTTACGGTAGCGTCGAACTGCCACTTTATTAAGAACATTATTTCCCCAGAACGGAAGCATTGCACTTTGTGGCCGCGTTGAAGGTTCGAGGAAACGCCACAGCTGAAGTTTATCACCATCCATAACTTTAAAGTTATCGGAAATACCAACAGATCCGCCCATAAATGCCGACCATAACGCCAGGCTCTTTTGCTCAACAGCAGTGTAATCGCTTTTGTAATCACGCAGAAAAACTACATCCGGATCGTTCTGCCAAAATACATTATTAAAATACTGGGTATTATAACTTTCCTCTATAATCCTTCCTGTTATTTCTTTTTCCCATTTCCACGACTGATCAATGTCTATCCGAACGGCATCAACATATCCAATCAGCGGAGAATACGGAGCTCTGTTTACTGAAATAAAACTACCGGCACCAACGGCTTCACGAATAATATCCATAATTGCCCTAAGTACCTGAACCGATGATTTTCCTCCTTTTCTGGTTTTCTGCTGTTCATTCGATTCCTGCAAGCCCCAATCCAGCCGGTCGATTTCGTAATAAGTAAATCCAATTTCGTGGAAGCTCTTGAATACTTTTCCGATGTACTTTTTAACATCATCGTGTGTTGCATCAAGTGCATAGAGCTTACCTTCTGTATCCTCGTCCATGACGATCGGATCATCATCATTATTCTTCAATATCCACCGAGGATGATTTCTGAAAATCCGGCTATTCTCATGAACGACAAAAGGTGCAACATAAATTCCGGCCCGGTATCTCCGCTTGAAGATTTCACGTGCAACATTCTCCATTGTTTTGGGCCAGTTACTATTATTATTGAGCCAATCGCCAGGTACACAGTATCCGGGACCAATATGTACGGTACGTAACGGAATCGGAGGTTCGGTTTCGTCCAATGATTTTAGCTGCTCAAGCAAGTATTTGTAGTTAAACGAATTCCTGAAATCCTGATACGGACTCCAGTAATAGTTGGTCGTTGTATCGCGTCGGGCCTGATTTTGTTCTGATATGCTCCATGCCAGGTTTTGCATAGTTCCAAACGGCTGGTTCCCATAATAAACAAACAAATCGGGCAACTTGATAAATTCGTCTTTCAGTGGAATTCCTTCAGTTGCAAAACCGGCTTCAAAGAAAACAACCTCTTTGCCATATTTACTATCGTTCAGCCCCGTTCGCCGTGGACGATTATACACCGAACTCCGTTGAATAAAATCGGTTTGTTCATAAGCACCAATCGACAGTGTATCGCCATTCGGAGCAATTAATCCGGTCATCATAAAACTATCGTACGACCAGGCCTCTTCTTCCGGAAAATTCATTGCTTTCCGGTTTGTCGGTTTTCTGAATTCAAAGATTCCGGATTGTCCTCCAGTACCGAAACCTTGCTTGAAGAAATAATTCGCCCCGTTAATATAACCTTCGCCCAAAGGGTTGAACCAGGTGGGTGCATTTTTCATCCCGCTAATTTCGGCCCCAATCGAAATGGTGTTCGAGTGTGTTCTTAAATCGAGCATCACAAATCCACCATCAACCTCATAAATGATGCGTTTGCCCTTCGGAGAATCGCCCATGAACGTATTCCGCACAAAGATGCTTTGCCCGTCAATCGATGGCCGACAATTCGACAGACGAATGGTTCCGGCGAAAATATCGAACGTACCATCCTCATGCAATATCCATTCCGGCTTCCCAAGCTGAAATTCGAGATGTTTTAAATTAGCCGGCGGAGGTGTAAATGCCTGCGAAAATTTCGGGAATGAAACCATACTTGTTCCAAGGCCTGCACTCATCAATTTCAGGAATGTTCTTCTTTCAAAAGATCTCTGGGGCATGTCTCTTGTCAGTTTAAAATAGGATCGCCTAAATTTAACAACTTTTAACAGACTTAGGCAAGGACTTTCGCTTATAAAAAAAGAAAATCGGCAATGCGACTTTGCTTATGCTCCTTGCCCTAGGAAACTATTAACAATAAAATCTTCGATCAAACATGAATCGGATATTTATGCAACAATCTATTTTTTTGATAGCATTGATTATTGGGATATTAGCTGCTTCTAAGAGCTTCAACTTCTTCAATGGTTTTTGGTTTAGGTTTACCCAACCGTTTGAAACCATTTTCGGTTATCATGAAATTTTCTTCATTTCTGATTCCTCCAAAATTCCTGAATTTTTCGATTTCATCCCAGTTAAGGAAATCGTTGAATTTTCCTTCTGACTTCCACAGATCAATTAGTTCGGGAATAAAATAAATTCCAGGTTCGATGGTAAAAACATGACCTGGACGAAGTTCCTTGGCAAAACGCAGCGACTTAAGCCCGAACTGGGTACTTTTTGGCTCGCCATCGTAACCAACCCAAACCTCACCCAAATCTTCCATGTCGTGTACATCAAGTCCCATCATATGTCCTGTTCCGCAAGGAAAAAACAAGGCATGAGCTCCGGCAACTACAGCTTCGTCAACATCTCCTTTCATCAGACCTAATTCTTTCATCGAAGCAGCTATTGATCGACAGGCTGCAAAATGCATCTCTCTAAATTTAATTCCAGGAGCGAGCGTATTTACAGCCGCTTCGTGAGCCTTTAAACTCACGGTATAAATTTGTTTTTGTATTTCAGAAAATTTCGGACTAACCGGGAATGTGCTTGAAAGATCGCCGGCATAATGCCTTGGCGATTCGGCCCCGGCATCGAGCAAAAACAAATCTCCATCCTTTAAAATATTGTAATGCGAGTGATTATGCAATGTCTGCCCGTTTATAGTAGCTATAATCGGGAAAGCTATACCACAATTTTGAGCCAAAGCAACTTCGTAAACTTTAGCTGCAACCTGCGCTTCGGTCATTCCGGCCCGAGCCACCGACATGGCCGTACAATGCATATCAACCGACAGATCAACTGCTTTTTCGATCTCTGCAATTTCTTCCGCCGACTTTATCTCGCGCTGGCTAATTACGGCCTTAACAAGTTCCGACGAAGCATTGACGTTGATCTGGTCGGGACGAATATTGAGAAAACGTAATAACTTAATTTTATTCTCGGGCCGGTAAGGCGGAAGAAAGTGTATTTCCTTGCGCGAAGCCTGAGCCTCTTTCAGAATAGTATAAAGTTTTACCATTGGCTGAGTTTCGCTTACCCCTGAGCGCCGGGCTCGTTCGGCAATGGTGGGCTGAGGCCCCATCCACACAATATCGTCAATGGTATAATCATCACCAAAGATGACTTCGTGCCTGTTATCAATATCAATTATCGCGGCAAGCGACGGAAAATCAATTCCGAAATAATATAAAAACGAACTATGCTGCCTGAAGGGATAGGTATTGTCCGGATAATTCATCGGACTCTCATCGTTACCCCAAAAAAGTATTAATCCTGAACCAATCTTATCGCAAAGAACCTTTCTTCTTTGAATATAAACTTCAGCTTGAAACATATTTTCGCAATATAGTTAGAAGCGTTAAAGTTATAAATATGATTTAATTTTTGGCTTTCAAAATATAAAATGAAACTCTCATTTCGCGATTAAAAAGACCGGCCCAACTACCCTTACCTCATAACATCATTAATCAAATCTAAGTGAAGCAATTACAATAAATAAAGGATGTTTTTGTCTTTTATTGACATCGTATGCAATCAATTTCTGATTTTAATTGTTTTAATCATGAGATCCGAGTACAAATACTTGGGTTCTTTGAATGAAAAAAAGTTGATTTAATAAGAATACAATTAAAATTTATGAAAAATCTAGTTTGCCCTATATCAGACCAGCGTGTAAACGAGCAAGTAACGCGTCTAAATGCTTTTTTTACTATTGCTACGGTGGTGTTGGCTTTTGTTTTTAACTCTGTTTTGCTGCTTATCTTTATAATGGCCGATTTTTTTATCAGGGCTTTTACCGAAATTAAATTCAGCCCTATCAGCTTTGTTAGTCATTACCTGAGCAATGCGCTGAGTTTGCCCGTTAAAATGATCGATAAAGCACCCAAAGTATTTGCTGCCCGCCTTGGATTTTTAATGACACTGACTATTACAGCGCTGTTCTCACTCAATTTGAGTATTGCTGCGGTTATCATGGCGTCACTACTCGTTTTCTTTGCCAGCCTCGAGTTCTTCTTTGCAATATGCGTGGGTTGTTTAATCTATACCTACCTCGTACTTCCTTTCTATAAAAAATGAAATAACTGAAATATGAGATTGTACAACTAAAACATAACCTATGAAAAAAACACTATTGACTTTTGCAGGCTTGGTTGGATTATTCGTCATGGCCTCAGGACAGAACGAAAAAAGCATCAATAACATTAACAACGGTATGCCAAACCGTATTTCGATGAATGTTACAGTTGCCAAGCAAACTCAAGGAGCAACTTTTGGCGAAAAAGTAAATGCCGGAATACATGCTGCAGGTTCGTATGTAATTTTTCCCAACAAACAGGCATTCCTGATAACAAAGAATAAAGTTACTGAAATGACTTCGGCTGAAGTTGCCAAAGTAAATGCCGGAATACATGCTGCTGGAAGTGCTGTTGCACAGGGAGCTTCATTGGTTGGTGGTGCATTACCCGGAGGTGCAGTCATTTCAGCAGCAGTTTCGAAAGCCGACGGGGGAAAACCGATCTGGGAAGTTAAAGATGTAAGTGAAGGATTTGCACTTCCCTCCGACCTTACTGATGGAGAATACACATTAACTGTTGTAGTGAAAGAAAAAGCAACCTCGGGGCTTAAAGACACCATAAAAACTCAGGTACGCTTCGGAATTAAAGTCGAAGGACGGACATACAAAGTTATTACTGCAGGAGCTGTCCAATCAACTTAACATTAATACCATGAAACAAATTACGCTTATATCCTTAATGCTTCTATGCTGTATTTTTACGAGTCAAGCTCAGCAAAAATCAACAGCAACTGGGAATGTAGAGAACTCGGTAAAAGTCAAACTATCAGCGTCACCTACATTTAAGCTTCCATATCATTTGGAAATATTGACTAGTGGAGAAAAAGACACGCAACGGCGAGAGGTTGTGAATGGGCTCACAGTTAAAGGATCCATTATTTCAGCGGCTGTATCATCAGTCAGCTCGTTATCAGGAGGAGCAGGAAGCGGAGCTGCATCGGCATCGTACGCTGCAACCGGAAGAGTTGCACCCGGTGGAATTAAAATTACAATTTTGCAAAAAGAAACCGGTGATGAAGAAAGCACAACTACTGATGCAAATGGAAATTTTTCGCTGACTTTAAAGCACGACACTCTGCATACCATTTACGTGAATGGCACAGAATACGGACAAATAAAACTTATGAAGACCAAACACGACACCGCAAAGAATTCGATTAATAACGTGAGATAATTTTTATAGAGTCCCGATTGAAAGTCGTTTCTGAATTTCCGAAGCGGCTTTCTTTTTTACTTTTCACAACCAATCTCTGACAATACTCAAAGGTCATCCATTTATGAATCTCTTATAAATGGATGACCTCGATACCTTCTTAGTTGAGTCCCATTTTGAGTAAAAAGGACCACGCTCCTATCATTTTATTATCAAACACTGATAACAAATCACTAATTCTTGATAATCTTTTGCAAATATGTTTCGGAAGCCGACTTGACCCGGACAAAGTATATTCCTGAAGGTAATTCAGGTAAATGAATCTGCATTTCAGTCCCAGAGCCATTCACATACTTTATCAGATTTCCAATAGAATTGAACACCTCGACTGAATTAATCTGCTCATTATCTATCGATTGCAAATGAACATTTATAAAATCAGTAAATGGTACAGGATAGCACAGCAGCTTATTTGCATTGGTCTGATCGGCCTTTGGCATCGGAATTTTTCCGGCCTTTAATAAGGTCGTCGTATATTCAATCCGGAGCATTGCCGCGTTTGCTGATGATGTTTCGTAAGCCACTGCTGTTCGTTTGCCGGTACCTGCGCCCGTGATAATAAAGGTCATGTTGTTGCCCGATTGCCACAGCGATCTGTTAACAATCTCCTGAATTATTGATTTCAGATCCGGAGTTTGCTGTTCACTTGCCGATAATCCAATGGTAGTCCATCCTGCTGGTACCCAATTCACACTTGCAGATGTTTTTACTCTGCGCGAAACATTTTTGGAGCTGGATGTAAATGCGGTTGAATTATCAGAAGCTTCACCCTTTATCGTCAGGTTGCAACTGGTGTTTGTAATTTCGTCAACAGTGAACTGAATATATGCTTTTGTTATTGTTGCTCCCTGTGGAATTAATATTCCACCAAAACGCAACCCAACCACTTGGCTGCCGGTTGTTTTTGTGTCATATACCAATTCGATGTCGTCACCCGATAAATTAACCACACCTTTGGAAGTTTCTTCCACATCGTCGCTACCCGTGGCTATTTGTTTTGTAAATACAGTTGGTGCAGAATTCGCGTTAACTGTTATTGAAACAATCGGTGATGTTGCTGTTGCCCCCAGGTTGTCAGTAGCAATTGCCTTTAATTGATATGTTCCCGCCTCGCCAGCTGTCCATGTGAGAGAATATGGACTTGTATAACTTGTACCAATATATGTTGCCCCTGCATAGAAATCAACTTTCGTGATCGTACCATCCGAATCACTGGCATTGGCCGAGATCGTGATTTGATCTCCTACACTATATTCATCGTTATTGGCAGGGTTGGTAATAGACACGGAAGGAGACTGATTTGAAGTCGCGGATATGAATATTGGCGACGAAATAGCTTCATCTCCATCACCCTGAGTTACTTTGATATAGAAATAGTCGCCATTATTGCACGCAATACTTTGGATAATTTCGGGCTGGGCAACCCATGGGTTCCAGGTATTCAATACAACACCATTTTTAATAAGCACAACCTTTGTGAATATCTCCCCGTCAAGATCAATGGCTTTTATTACAGCGTTCCATGCACCGCCAGCAATTGTTGAACCCATTTCGGCCTCGTTTATTTTAAACGAAATGGAGAGGTTTTTATCGAGCGTTGAAAAGAACCTTCGTGCAAGAAAAGCATTCACAATTTCGGAACGACTCAAACTATTTGCCAGTACTCCAACCCGGTAATCTGTAGAGGTTCCCCAGGTTGAGGTGTGATTATCATCGCTCCCGGCTGCTCCAATTTTCCAACCGCGAACCAATGCTTCATCGAAATATCCTTTGCTACCATCATTTGAGTAATACCCGTCGTTGTAGAAATACTTACCGAAGCCATCATGATCGTTCCACAACTCCATGCCAACAAATCTGGATGAAGAAGAATTCGTAAAATGATTGAACTCCTGAAAGGCAAAAACATCCCAACCTGGGTGATTGAAAAAGGCAATTCCGTTTCGTGCATTTATCCATGAAAGTAAGCCCGTGAAATTACTTGTTGGCGAAGTGTTTGAACAGTAATCCTCAGTATTAATCACTGCCACATGTCCGTAACTAAAAAGTGTTGTCCACTCAAAGCCATAAAATGTAGTAAAACTACCGTCCACGTTTAACGAATTCGCAGCACTTTTAATTGTAGCCCATTCCGAGCTAGTCATCATATTCGAATGTTCGGCTAATCCAAAAAAGTCGAGATGCGCTACATCTCTGGCGTAAGCATAAGCTTGTGCAGGCGTTCCTGTTCCATCAGAGACACTGGTGTGGTTGTGCAGGTGCCCGTAGTACACATTAAAACCCCCGATTGTAGGCTGTGCCTGAATTCCGATAACAGACAACAATCCCAATCCTAACAACAGAAGCAGAGAAATTGGTTTCATGACATAAGTTATTGGTATACAGTACTAAATATACAAATAACAGATGTATTTTTAGATGTTATAAAGACATAGAAGGAAATTCGTAAAAGAAAAAATCAGCAGTTAATTTGCCCGAAATAACTACTCCTGAAATCTCTGCTTTAAGTATAAAATGAAAGGAAATATTTTGCTGCAACTTTTCAATTCGCAACGGGTTGGATAAACTTTATGGCATAAAAAAAGTCAGTGTAAAAACACTGACTTTCAATGTAGCGGGGGCCAGACTCGAACTGACGGCCTTTGGGTTATGAGCCCAACGAGCTACCAACTGCTCCACCCCGCAATGTATCTTTTGATAATCTATCGTCGTTTTTAGAACTTCGCTTTGCCGATTTTCTTTCTGCTAAGCGGGTGCAAATATAGACTATACTTTTAGATTTTCCTAATCCGGATTGAAAAAATATTCGCTATTACTCAAAATTCCTTCGTTAAAAAGTATTAATAAACGGAGCATCAGGATAGTTTTCTCTAAATTCTTCTAATTTTGTTGGTTGAAAAATCGGACAATGAACAGAAAGGAGCTTCGGAAGAAAATATTTCAAATGCTGAAAGACCACTATCGGTTAATCATTTACAATGATTCGTCGATACAAACGGTTTGGAGCATTAAGCTCACCCCAATAAAAGTACTCACTCTCGGAAGTTTGGGTGCTATTCTGTTAATTCTTTTAACTACGATTATTATTGCGTATACCCCTTTGCGCGAAAATATTCCGGGATATCCGAGTGCCAAAGTCCGCCAGCAGATTATTTATAATTATATGCTGGTCGATTCGCTGGAAAACGAAATCAAAAACAGAGACAGTTATTTCGAAAAAATAAGAACTTTGTTTCAGGGAGAAGTTCCGGCAGATGAATCTGTTTCGCCAGCCGACTCCGGTCTGAAAACATACAACGTAAAATTCAAAAGCACCAATGCCGATTCAATTTTTCAGGACAAGCTGCTCGAAGAAAAGCTAAATCTCTCAATTTCGAACAACTCCAAGAAACTGCCAAGCATAGCCAACATTCACTTTTTCACACCATTGCGAGGTTTAATTACCAATAAATTCAATACAAAAACCGAGCACTTGGCTGTCGATATTGTTGGAAGCCCAAATTCCCGGATATCAAGTGTGTTGGAAGGTACCGTTATTTTTGCCGGCTGGACCATGGATACAGGCTACTCGATTTATATCCAGCACGAAAACAACATCATCTCGGCTTACAAGCACAATGCTGAACTGCTGAAGGAAGTTGGCGAGAAAGTAAAAGCCGGCGATGCCATTGCTATTATGGGAAACAGTGGTGAACTAACTACCGGGCCGCACCTTCACTTCGAACTTTGGCATAACGGAACAGCTCTCGACCCTGAAACCTATATTGATTTTTAAACCTGTTTATGAAAAAGCGTATCGCCATTTTGGGGTCAACCGGATCAATCGGGACACAGACCCTGGAAGTAATAGAACAAAATCCCGAACATTTTGAGGTTGAAGTGCTGACTGCCAATAACAACATCCGGTTGTTAATTGATCAGGCCAAAAAATTTCAACCTAATGTGGTTGTAATCTCAAATTCGTGCCATTATGACGAGCTGGCTGAAGCTTTGAAAAATGAGCCGATTAAAGTTTTCGCTGGAAGGGAAGCGCTTCAGCAGGTGGTACAGATGGATACTATTGATATGGTTGTAACTGCGATGGTTGGATATTCTGGATTGATTCCGACCTGTAACGCCATAAAAGCCGGAAAAGATATCGCTTTAGCCAATAAGGAAACCATGGTGGTTGCTGGTGAGATAATCAATCAGCTGGCTATCGACCACAAAGTGAATATTTACCCAGTCGATTCGGAGCATTCAGCCATTTTCCAGTGCCTGGTTGGCGAATTCAACAACGAGATTGAAAAGATTTATCTCACCGCTTCTGGTGGTCCGTTCCGAGGATTTTCGATGGAGCAGCTGGCCAACGTAACCAAAGCCGATGCACTGAAGCATCCAAACTGGGACATGGGCGCTAAAATTACAATCGACTCAGCCTCGATGATGAACAAAGGTTTTGAGGTAATTGAAGCCAAATGGCTTTTCGGATTGAAACCCGAACAAATTGATGTGATTGTTCACCCGCAAAGCATTATCCACTCGCTGGTACAGTTTCGCGACGGATCGATGAAAGCGCAAATGGGGCTTCCCGATATGAAACTGCCCATTCAGTATGCGCTGAATTTCCCCGACAGGCTCCCTTCGGGCTTTAAGCGCTTCAGCTTTTTGGACTACCCCAAACTTACATTTGAACAGCCAAATACAAAAAATTTTCGTAACCTTGCACTCGCTTTCGAGGCGTTGAATCAGGGCGGAAATATGCCTTGCATCTTGAATGCGGCCAACGAGGTGGTGGTTCAGGCTTTTCTGACAGAAAAAATAAGTTTTCTTCAAATGCCTGAAATAATTGAACAATCCATGGGGAAAGCAACTTATTTAAAAAGTCCAAACCTGGAAGACTATATTCAAACAGATAAAGAAGTCAGGATTCTGACATCAGCATTGGTTAAAAATCAGGTAAAACAAAAGATTTAAAAACAGAAACGACAGTAGATGGAAGTAATTTTGATTAAAGCTGCTCAACTTATCCTGAGCTTATCACTTCTGGTAATTATACACGAATTCGGACATTTCATGTTCGCTCGTTTTTTCAAAACCCGGGTAGAAAAGTTCTATTTGTTTTTTGATCCGTGGTTTTCGCTTTTCAAAGTAAAAAAAGGTGAAACCGAATATGGAGTTGGCTGGCTTCCTCTGGGAGGATATGTGAAAATTTCAGGCATGATCGACGAGTCGATGGATAAAGAAGCCATGAAATTGCCTCCGCAACCTTACGAATTCCGCTCAAAGAAATCGTGGCAACGATTACTGATTATGGTAGGCGGTGTTGTTATGAATTTCATACTGGCGTTTGTTGTTTATATTGGAGTATTGTATGCGTGGGGAGAACAATACCTGCCCACTGCAAACGTGAAATACGGAATTGAAGTTGATTCTGTCGGCATGCAAATCGGGCTCCAGAATGGCGATAAAATTCTTTCTGTAGATAACATGCAGATTGAGAATTTCAGGAAAATCATTCCTACAGTTATTTTAGATAAAGCGCATGCCATTCAGGTTGAGCGCAACGGACAGAAAGTTGACGTTGAAATTTCGGATGAAGACCTTGCTCTCCTGATTAAAAGCAAAGGGGTGTTGTCGTACCGCATTCCGTTCGATTATAAGATTGCCAAGTTTGCGAAAGACTCGCCTGCCAAAGAGGCCGGACTTAAAGTTGGCGACCAGATTTTGGGTATGGACAGTCTGAAGTTTGAAT
>JAJZSZ010000456.1 GCA_021849365.1 Bacteroidota bacterium
CTTTTTTACTGGCATAAATTCGGTTTTTTAAGATTAAAAAAGCTATGCAGAATTTTTATCAAAGAGTAGAATAATATGGTCCTGTTACAATTCACATTACCCTATTTTGCGAAAGAAAGTTTCAAAATGTGCACTGTATTTCGAAGCCGGTCAAAGAAAAAATCTCAATCCCTTTCATTTCTGAAAAGAATTGAGATTTTTTATTTCAGGATACAGATTCTGTGTTCCCCTTCAGGATTCCAGACTCCCCTTTCTACCTGTTTTCTTCGGCAAACTGACGTCCGCGTCGTAAAGCTTCCAGGTTCATATTAACCACATCCTCCCCTTTCCGGGCAAAAATGCGGCGAATTCCTTCTTCAATCTTCGAGAACTCGATATCGATGAACGGTGAAGCGGCTCCCAGCATTACCATGTTCGAGGCGCGGGTACTTCCAACTTCTTTGGCAATGGTATCGGCATCAATGGCAATATACCGCGGAAATTTACGGATTTCGGCCATTATCTTCTCTGTCTCAGGATAATTCGAAATATTGACAAAAGGCGTGGTATTGGTAACCAAATAGCCTGTTTCTGACAAATAAGGCAGATAACGAAGCGATTCCATTGGTTCAACCGAAAGAATCAGGTCGGCGGTTCCACCTGGAATCAGGTCGGAAGAAATAGGCTGGTCGGAAATACGCATATGCGAATACACAGCACCGCCGCGCTGACTCATTCCGTGAGTTTCGGCCTGTTTTATCAGCAAGCCATCGGCCAGAGCTGCTTCGCCCAATGCTGTTGCAATTGACAGAATACCTTGTCCTCCAACACCGGCTAATATAATGTCTGCTTTCATATTTTTTTGGTTTCTATTATTTTTATAGTAGAGACGCCATGCATTGCGTCTCTATCTTCTGTCCTTTATAATTATTTTTTATTCCGTTTACGGCTACTTGCACGCTGAATACATTCGCGACGCGGAATAATAACCGAAACACCTTGATAAGCGAATTCTTCGCGGAACAGACGTACCATTTCATCATGATTTTTCTTGAGAGGTGTAATGGTATGAATATGTGCGGGATCGACTCCTACCCCAATACAAATTGATTCAATTTTCCCAAAGGCCGATGAATCCTGACCGCCAGTCATAGAAATCGATTCATTATCGGAAATAACAATAGTTATACTTGAATTCTCATTTACCGCATCAAGCAAACCGGTAATTCCGGAGTGGGCAAAAGTGGAGTCGCCAATCATAGCAACAGCAGGTACCAAACCAGCATCGGCAGCACCTTTAGCCATGGTAATAGAAGCTCCCATATCAACACACGACGAGATTGTTTCGTATGGAGGCAGGGCCCCAAGAGTATAGCAACCTATGTCTGAAAAAACACGACCTTTCGAATAATCAGCCAAGGCTTCATTCATGGCAGCATAAGCGTCCTGGTGACCACATCCCATGCACAATGCAGGCGGACGATTAGCCACAACTTCCGGGATATCAAATCCGGTGAACATTTCCTTTCCAAGAGCTTTGGCCACCAGATCTGGATTCAATTCGCCATCGCGTGGCAATGTTCCGTCCAGACGGCCCTTGATCGGAGTTCCTTTTGCAAAGAACCCTTTCAGCATTTCTTCAACCATTGGTGCTCCTTCTTCAAGCACAAGAAGCTCATCGCATTCTTTATCGAGTTGTTTGATGTAATTTTCAGGAATTGGGTACTGAGAGACCTTTACCACCGGGTATGGGCAGCTTCCACCCGGGAAGTGCTCCATCAGGTAATTGTATGCAATTCCGCAGGCAACAATACCTAAACTGTGGTCGGTTCCTTCTTCGTAACGGTTATACACCGATTCATCGGATAGTTTCTGGAACAAAGCCTGGCTTTCGAGTAATCCTTTATAACGACGACGGGCAATCGCTGGTAAAAGAATAAACTGACGCGGATCTGAAGGCATTACCAGTTCGTTTTCAGGTAGAGTTTCCTTGCACTCAACACCGGCACGCGAATGGGCCAAACGAGTTGTAATGCGAAGCATCACCGGCACCTTTGTCAACTCCGACAAGGCAAATCCATCGCGGGCCATATCGTAAGCTTCCTGCTGCGATGATGGTTCCAGAATCGGAATCATCGCAAACTTTCCGTAGAAACGTGAGTCCTGTTCATTTTGAGAGGAGTGCATGGATGGATCGTCGGCCACAGTAACAATTAAACCTCCATTAACTCCGGTTACTGCTGCGTTTACGAAAATATCGGCAGCCACGTTAAGTCCCACGTGTTTCATGCACGACATGGCACGTTTTCCGGCATACGACATTCCCAAAGCCGACTCAAGGGCTGTCTTCTCGTTTGCCGACCATTTGCGGTGAATATTGCGTTCTTCTGCTATCGGATTATCCTGGATGAATTCGGTTATTTCGGTGGAAGGTGTGCCGGGATAGGCATACACGCCTGACATTCCGCCATCAATTGCTCCCTGCCCAATGGCTTCAACTCCCAAAAACAAATGCTTTTGCATGGTTAGAATTTTAAGTTTCAAAAATCGCAACCAAAATTAGCTCATTAACGCAGTAAAACAACCCCAATCCGTTTGTTTTGGCAATTTAGACCAGTTCTAAAAAAGAACAGAAAAATAAAAGAAAGTCCGCACTTATTCCATGATAAATAATAAGAGACTTATTTATCTTTTATTAACAAACAAACTGATTAATCGAATGTTACTACCCTAAACAATGGTTTGTAATAATGAACTAATTCTCAGAGCCTATGAAAACAATGTTTACAATTCGAAAACTCAGGTATTTGATTTTATCAGTCACCTTGGTGTACTTATCAATGAACCTGACAGGTCAAACTTCGCATTCCGTATCCGTATTAAACAATCAGTTTTCACCTAAAATTTTAACCGTTACAGCAGGCGACGAAGTTGTTTGGACTAACTCATCCGGAAGTCATAACGTAAATGGAGGAACAGCGACTTTTCCCTCTAACCCAGCCTCGTTTGGTAATTCGGTCGGAACGGACTGGACATACAAATTTGTATTTAACACCCCGGGAACCTACAATTACCAGTGCGACCCTCATGCAGGTATGGGAATGGTAGGGCAAGTGGTGGTGAATCCCAAATCAACGACAGGTCCTTTCACCCTTACGGTTAATTTTTCGGCCATGACACCTCATGTGGGCGAAACACTTTGGCTGGCAGTAATCGACCAGGCTACCAAAACAGAAATTGCCCGCGTAAAAAAAACTGTTGAAGTTTCATTCTCTGTTTCTGTTTCCGGAATTGAAGCCGGAAAATCGTACAATGTCGATTTCTTTGCCGACCACAATAAAAACGGAGTTTACGACACGGCACCAACTGATCATACATGGAGGTTGCAACTAAGTAATGTGACAAGCGATGCTGTTCTGAA
>JAJZSZ010000051.1 GCA_021849365.1 Bacteroidota bacterium
CGATCTAGAGTTCGGCAATACGCTGATCGTAATTATTGATTTTGAGCTGCGTCAAGATCTGCTTGACTTTCACTTCGTAATCCCAGGCATGATGGCGTTCCATCAGTTCGGTGTATTTGGTAATGTCCTCCTTACGGTTGTGAAGCAGGGCATCCTCAAAATTCCGTATGATCTCCACCTTTTCTTGTCCGGATTGAAACACTGCTTCAAAAACAGTATGGTTATCGTCCAGTACAGGAATCTGCTTGAGGTAGCCAATACGGATGTCGCCCGTCTTGGTGATTTGTCCCGATTCGGGCATGTCGTTACCGGCCAGAATTTCCATCAGCGTGGTTTTACCGGTGCCGTTACGGGCAATTAGGGCAACTTTTTGATGTTCGAATATGGTGAATGAAATATTTTCGAAGAGCAGCTGATCGCCAAAACGCTTCGATAAATTTTCAGCCTGAAGGTACGGAGTCATAAGTATATTTTTCGCAAAAATAGCATTTAAAGCATAGAGGGCAAGAACGTGACACTAACGAATTGGGAGATTTGAGGATTTGGCAATGTGCTGTCTGATTTGAAAATCGTTAATTATTAAATCAACGATTTTTGTATTCCGTTTTTACTAAGTTTGGAATCGTGTAACGATGCTGTATGAAAATGGAAAAGAAAGAATTGTTTGAACGGGTGATCAGTTACTTTCAGAAAGAGATGCCGGTGGCCGAAACTGAACTGATTTACCAAACGCCTTACGAATTGCTGGTAGCGGTGATTTTGTCGGCGCAATGTACCGACAAACGTGTGAATCAGATCACTCCCGAGTTGCTTCGCCGGTTTCCAACTCCTGACAAGATGGCTGAAGCTGAACCGGCCGAAGTATTCGATTATATTCGTTCTTGTTCCTACCCCAACAACAAGTCAAAACATCTGGTTGGAATGGCCCGCATGCTGATCAATGATTTTGGTGGCGAGGTTCCCGATGATATCGACGAATTGCAAAAACTGCCTGGAGTTGGACGGAAAACAGCTAATGTAATTGCCTCGGTTGTTTTCAATAAACCGGCCATGGCGGTTGATACCCATGTTTTTCGGGTTGCTGCCCGCATAGGGTTGAGTGTCAACTCAAAAACTCCGCTGGAAACCGAGCGTCAGCTGGTCGAATATTTTCCGGAGGAATTGTTGCCTTTGGCTCATCACTGGTTGATTTTGCATGGCCGGTACATTTGTCTGGCACGATCGCCCAAATGCGAAAAGTGCGGATTAACTGATGTTTGCGCTTTTTACAATTCAGGAAAAAAATAGTAAAATATTCCAAACATTTAGACGGATTTACTTTATTATCAGGAGTTTGATTTTTATAGGAAATTACTTTTAGAATTTTTTTGAATTATACACAAACTTTGTACTTTTGCCTGATATAAAACCTAAAAAATTGAGTTATGGCTTATAAAATTTCAGAAGAATGTATTGCATGCGGTACTTGCATTGATGAATGTCCAGTAGAAGCGATTTCTGAGGGAGATATCTACAAAATTGATGCAGACCTTTGCACTGACTGTGGTTCATGCGCCGAAGTTTGTCCGGTTGATGCAATTTCTGTTGCAGAGTAATTCCCGGCCGACATAAAGCATAAAGCAAAAAGGAGCTGATCTTTATAGATCAGCTCCTTTTTTTGTGCCAAACATTGGTTTGCTATTTGACGACAGGAAATGCCACAATCCGCACTTTGGTGCAACCAATCGGGACGAGTGTCAGTTGGCTGATCTTATCAGAGACTTTTCCTTTGTAAACTCCCTCGCGCGAAGTTACCGGCTGAAAAGCAACCCCTTCAACGGCTTTCCATCCTGGAATCTGTTTCCCCGGAACGCTTATTTCGATGGGCGAATTTTTCAGGTTCCATACAAAATCGTTACCTGCCGGTTTTATTTCAGTCACTCTCATTTTTTCGTTTGGATTTTTAACGGCATCCTGGGTCAGCCCAAAATTCCATTCCGACTCCGGAAATACTGAGAAATAATCGCCTTCAGTAGCTTCGTGTCCTTTTTCCCAGCGCTCCTTAATTTTCAGGGCATAAACAAGCGGACCACGCTCGACGGCAACTGAATTGCGTCCCCAGTTTGAAGTGGTAACTTCCATCGGGAAATGCACAACAACCTGGTCGAGATTTGACCATTTACGGTTAATCGCGATAATTTGTGCGCCATTCTCAACCTGAACTTTCTTGCCGTTTACTTTTACGGATGGTTCTTTGCACCAGGCCGGAATCCGGATTTCGAAAGGAAACTCTACCGGGGTTTTCATTTTCAGATCAAATTGTATTCTATCATCAAATGGGTAGCTGGTGTTTTCTGCAATTTCGATTTCGGTGTTAGCACTTCCAACGGTTGTTCTCAGGATATTAGGGCTAAAAGCAAGGGCGGCAACTCCATTCTTTCCATTTTTGTACCACAGGTGTTGTGCAAATTTAGTCCACCCCTGATGCATATTGGCGAGGCAGCAGGTGTAGCCGCTTCGCATGCCGAGCACGTTATTCATTTCGCGATCGAATGGCAACGAGAAGTTGAATACGCCGCGCGAAATTTGTACTTGGTTGGCGATCTGGAAATATTGCTTGTTGTTATAGTCATCAGTTGTTTGCGACGGAAGCGCGTTGAATGTCATTCGCTCCAAAGCATCTAGGTAGTATGCGTCGCCGGTGATCGAAGCAATTTCTTCGAGCGAATACATCGATTCTACAATGGCGCAAAGTTCAGTTCCCTGAGTTGGGTCATTGCCGTGCAAATCTTCGTCGGCCGAGAAAATACCCATTGGCAGGCCATGAAGAGTCATCAGATCGTTGAAGCCTGTTTTTAATGCTTTCAGGTATTTTTCGTCGCCGGTGCGCTGGTAATTAATGGCTGGCGATTTAATGGCCATTCCTACATTTACACCATGCCGGTGCATCCATCGGTCGCCGTTTTGATAAGTAGCCGCCCAGATCACCCAATCCCGGTTTCCAAACCATTCGCTCCAGTTGAACGACTGTGACTCAATTAAAGCAGCTAAATCGAGCAGCGATTCGTCTTTGGTAATCTGGTAAAGCCACTGAGCCATCATTACATTGTCGGCACCACGCGATGTGGCCCATTCAGTCCATTGTCCCAGCGGTGCATTTTTAAGAGCTGCAAGCTGGAACTGGAAATATTTCTTCATAAAATCAATTACACGCACATCGCCCGTAGCCTGGTAATACTGTTTCATTACTTTAAGCATTACCATTTTGGGCCACCAGTCGTCGCCGGCTTCTTTCATGTTTTTAACCGTTACTGTCGTATCTTTTTCGCGTTCGTACTTGGTAATACCTCCAAAATAGCCCGATGGTCGCTGATGCTCGATGGTCCAGTCGATGTATTTCTTTACTTTTTTCTGAAGGTTGGCGTCTTTGAGCAACCATGCCAGTGGTACTGCTCCGTCGAGCCAGTAAGGCGTTTCTTCCCACGCGTCGCCGGTGCCGCCAAGCCATCCATTACTTTTCTCGATTTTGGCATAAACTTCGTCGAGATGACCGGTAGTTCCGTCTCGCATAATTTGCAACTGGTGCTTTAACCATCCTTCGGGCTGAATGGCTCCCAAAGGCATTTCCTGGTAAATAGGTTGTACAAATTTTTCGCCCGGAGATAAACTTTGTCCGAACAAAACAGATGAGAATAGACAGATTAACAGTAGCGAAAGAGATTGTTTCATGTTAGTTCGATTGGTGTTGAGTTTTGTAATTGCGAATATCGTCAATTCAAAATAAATACAACCAAGTAAAGTTAAATACTCTTTTTGTTGATTTATTTCTTGTCACTCGATACTTTTACCTGAATAATATTGTAACCGATCAACTATGCTTTCAGGGAAATATCAGCAATTATATCAGCAGCTTACGCCGTCAATCGATTCAAAGCGAATCTTTCACGACCCGCTTCACACTTTGGCTTTTGGGACTGATGCCAGTTTTTACCGTCTTATTCCGAAGATGGTAATCAAAACTACCGGCGAAGACGAAGTTTCTTTAATCCTGAAAGCGTGCTCCAAACTTTCAATCCCGGTAACTTTCAGAGCTGCCGGAACTAGTCTTTCCGGGCAGGCGATTTCAGACTCGGTGCTTATTGTTGCAGGAAATCACTGGAATAAGTTCAGAATTGATCAGGACGGCTTACGAATTAGCCTTCAACCGGGTTTAACCGGGGGAAAAGCGAACTCGTTGCTAGCCCGCTACGGACGAAAAATTGGTCCGGACCCGGCTTCGATTGATGCAGCCATGATCGGTGGGATTGCCGCTAACAACGCCAGCGGAATGTGTTGCGGAACGTCTGAAAACTCGTACAAAACACTTTCCAGCATGCGGGTAATTTTCGCCGATGGTTCGGTGCTTGATAGTGCCAGTCAGGAAAGTAAAGAACACTTTGCTAAAACGCATCCGAAGCTGATTCAGGATATTTCTGAAATGGCTGCTTCGGTGAAGACCAATGGCGAATTAGCCGAACGAATTGCTCGTAAATTTAAAATGAAAAATACGACCGGTTATAGCCTGAATGCGCTGGTTGACTTTACCGATCCGTTTGAGATTATCGAACATTTGATGATTGGCTCGGAAGGTACGCTGGGGTTTATTGCTGAAATCAGTTACAAAACGGTTGTCGAGCATCCTTGTAAAGCTACTTCACTGATGGTTTTCCCGGATATCGAGAAGGCCTGCAATGCCGTTTCATTGCTGAAATCAGCTCCGGTTTCGGCTGTCGAATTGATGGATCGAGCTGGTTTACGATCGGTGGAAGATCAGGAAGGCGTGCCCGGATATCTAAAAACCCTCAGCCCCACTGCGAGTGCACTTTTGGTTGAGACCCGCGCACATAATGCGGACGAACTCAACCGGCAAATCGCAATTATTCTTGATACCATAAAGTCAATTTCTACGGAAATTCCTGTCGGGTTTACTTCAATTCCTTCAGAATATGCGCTTCTCTGGAAAATCCGTAAGGGGATGTTTCCTTCAATTGGCGCGATTCGCAAATCAGGAACAACGGTAATTATTGAAGATGTGGCTTTCCCGGTGTCTCGTATGGCTGAGGCTACGCTTGATTTGCAAAAACTGTTTGAACGATGGAACTATAACGAAGCGGTAATTTTTGGTCATGCTTTGGAAGGAAATCTGCATTTTGTGTTTACTCAGGATTTTGGTACACAAAGTGAGGTCGATCGCTACGCTGGCTTTATGGCCGATGTGGCCGATTTGGTGGTTACGAAATACGATGGAGCAGTGAAGGCTGAGCACGGAACAGGCCGTAACATGGCTCCATTTGTCGAAAAAGAGTGGGGCAGGGAAGCTTTTGAACTGATGAAGCAAATCAAGCAAATCTTCGATCCGCAAAACCTGCTCAACCCAGGCGTTATTCTGAATAATGATCCGGAAGCGCATCTGAAAAATCTGAAGCCAATTCCTGAAGCCAGCGAGAAAATTGACAAATGCATTGAATGTGGTTTTTGTGAACCCACCTGTGTTTCTGCCGAACTGACGTTGACTCCGCGCCAGCGAATTGTAGTTTTTCGCGAAATGGCCCGTTTATCGAAAACCGGCCACGAGCCGCACGTTGCTGCTTCATTGTCGAAGAGTTTTCGATATGAAGGCAATGAAACCTGCGCTACCGACGGTTTGTGTGCAACTGCCTGTCCGGTTAAAATTGATACAGGGAAACTGGTTAAAGATATCCGGAAAGAAGAAATCGGGAAAAGGAAATCACGCGCATTATGGATTGCCGATCGAATGGCCGGAGTGACAGCTTCTGTGCGGATTGGTCTTTCCGTTGTTGGATTTTTTCATTCAGCTTTGGGAACTGGTGTGATGAAAGGCATTTCCGGGGGATTAAGAACGTTGTCAGGGAATCGGATCCCAGAATGGAACCCTTATCTTCCGGAGGGCGCCAAGAAAATTGACTCCGGAGCACAAACTTTGAAAAGCGAACGAAAAGTAGTTTATTTTCCGTCGTGCATTAATCGGGCAATGGGTGTTTCGAAAGAAAGTCGCAATGAAAAACAACTTTCAGAAGCAATGATTAAACTTTTGAATAAAGGTGGTTATGAGGTGATTTTTCCGGAGAATATGAATGGGCTATGCTGTGGAATGGCATTTTTGAGTAAAGGTTACGCTGATGCCGGAATGAAAAAGTCGAATGAGTTGGAAATAGGATTAATTAAAGCCAGTGAAAATGGTCGCTATCCAGTTTTGTGCGATATGAGTCCGTGTTTGTTTACGATGAAGGAGAATATGAAATCGGGATTGAAGTTATATGAGCCGGTTGAGTTTATTCTGGATTATTTGCTTCCCAACCTCGAGATTTTACCAATTGATGAAACTATTACCGTGTTCCCGGTTTGTAGTATGAAGAAAATGGGGCTTGAAGGGAAATTGGTTGAATTAGCCAGAAAATGTGCGAAAGAAGTAATTGTTCCGGAGACGAATTGCTGTGGATTTGCTGGTGATCGCGGGTTTTCGTTCCCAGAACTGAATAAGCATGGACTGCGATATCTGAAGTCACAAATTCCTGATAATGTAACCAGAGGCTATTCAACCAGCCGGACCTGCGAAATCGGGCTTAGTCTTCATTCCGGAATCTCGCACCAATCAATTGTTTATTTAGTTGATAAGGTGAGTAAAGCGAAGTAAAAATTATAGAAAATGGTTAGAAATAAAAAACCCAATCAATTGTACTACAATTAATTGGGTTAATAAGCGGGTGGTAGATGGGGCTCGAACCCACGACCTCTGGAACCACAATCCAGCGCTCTAACCTACTGAGCTACAACCACCGTGTTTTGCGGTGCAAATATAGTATTAAATTTCTGAGTTATACAATAGGAAATGTGCGTTTTTTATAGGGATTTTAAAAATTTTCTGATAATTAGGCCGTCGAAAATCCTGTAAAATATTCATGATTAGCGAAGAACGTTAAATCTATTTTTCGATATCATAAATGGATAATTTCTAAAGTTTGCTCTTTTGAATAAGGCCTCCCTTTTCATTTAAAAGTAATGAGAACCGAATTAAAGCTTCGTCGCGGACGATTAATTCATAGCCGACAATTTCATCTTCGCGTATTTCGATTACATTCATTATTTCGCCATGCTGCAAGGCTTTTTGCTTAATATGCTCGGGAGCCGACTGAACCGAAAGATTCTTTTTGAGGTTAAGTAATTTGCCCGATGAATCGAAGTGAGCAATGTGTTCAATTTCGTCGAGATAAAAAATGGCTTCATAAAAGTCGTCGGAATGCAACCATTCAATGTTGATTGATTCTCCAAATTTCTCTGAAAATGAATTTTCCACAGCTTCGGGAAGCGAGACATTCGAAAACTTAAATATTTTACTGAAAATGTTTTTCATAAATTGGTAACGCTTGTTGTTTAGGTTTGAGTCGGTTTATGGTGTTAATGTTCAGAATGAATTGTAAATAAACATTATAGGCTTTCTTAATGTAGACGAATGATTGTTGAAATGTAACGTTAAAGGCTCTAATTATTCGAGTTGAATTTTTGGTTATACATATAAATAACCCTCGATCGGGCCCGCTTTAGTCTCATTTTAACTGCGTCTTCACTTATTCGTAATGTTTTGGCTATTTGTTTGATGGGCAAATTATCCTGGTACTTCATCAGTAGCAAAACCTTTTCTTCCGGGTGTATAAGCTCAAAAATTGTTAGCAGGTTCTCGTAGTTCACTTCTTCAAAATCTGTTTCGGCTTCATCAATAATTTCCGGAAGTTCGTTATTGCTGTTCCATTCAGGGTAATGAAGCTTTTTTTTGAGTCGCAGATAATCTATACAATAGTTGTACGTTATAGAATATACCCAGGAGGAGAAGGATGAATTTCCTTTAAATCCGTGAATTTTTTCGTAGGCTTTTGTTAAAATATCGTTGGCAAATTCTTCTGATAAATTTGAATCCTTCAGGAAGCTGAAACATTTGTCGCGAACTTTTTTAAAGTACCTAAGATAAAGAAGTTCGAACAATTCTTTATTCCCGGAGTTTATAATCAGCATGACTATTTCTTCGTCAGATTTTTGCTTATATTTTGTTTTTAGGGCCATCAATGCAGGTGTTGAAAGAATAAAAATTCAAAAAAAATGAAAAAAAATATACCAAGATGTGTTACTTCTACGGAAACCACCGTCACAATGATAAATTTGTCAGAAAATACCTTTGTATATTCGACGTAAAAATAGATATTTGTAAAAGTTTTTAGTTATATTTTAGAGTTAATAATTTTTAGAGAAAACCAAATTTAAAAATTGAGTATGAAAAGTAAATTAGTTATTGCTATCGCAGCAATGGGTTTAACAGTGTTATTTAGTTCTTGTCAGAAAGTTCCACAAGCAGAAATTGATGCAGCAACTGCAGCAATTCAGGAAGTAAAAGACGCTGGTGCTGATTTGTATGTTCCAGAAGCTTACCAAGCTTTAGTTGATTCTATGAAATCAGCTAACGAAAAAGTTGAAGCAGCAAAAGCAAAATGGTTCCCAAGCTACACTAAAGCTAAAGCTACTTTAGCTACTGTTAGCCAAATGGCCGTTGACACTAAAGCTAAATCAGAAGCTCGTAAAGTTGAATTGAAACAAGAAACTGAAACCATGATCGGTGAAGTTAAAGCTCTTGTTGAAGAAAACAAAGGTTTGATCGCTAAAGCTCCTAGAGGTAAAGAAGGCCGCGAAGCTTTGGAAGCTATTAAAAGTGACTTAGCTGTTGCTGAAACAACTGTTACTGAAGTTGAAGGTTTGTTAGCTAATGGCGACCTTTTAGGTTCAAACAGCAAAATTAAAGCTGCTAAAGAAAAAGCTACTTCTATCAAAGCTGAATTGGAAGAAGCTATCGCTAAAAAAGGTAAAAAATAATAACTCGTAAGAGTTAGAGATTCAAGTACCCGGGGCTTTCCCCCCGGGTATTTTTTTAATACAAACATAATGGGCTTGAATAAGAAGAAAGTTAAGTGGATTAGCGTTATTTTTTTGTCAATCGTTTTTCTTGTTGTAACTGTTTGTATCATCATCGTTTCGCAGAAAGAACAACCAAATGATGATCTGCGAATGGCAAGGGAAGCACTTTCTGAAGCAAAAGAAGCAGAAGCCGATGTTTATTCAGAAACAAAATACAAAGAGTCGGTACGTACTTACGAATCTGCAATGTTAAACTGGTCGAGAGAAAACGAGCGGTTTATTCTTTTCAGGGATTATGCAAGAGTGATAACTTTAGCGCGGAAGGCTAAAAAAGTTGCCGATGATGCAAAAGAGGAATCGATTCAGAAAGCAGATAATTTAAGCAAGAATGTCGATGCTGCCTTTGTTAGTCTGGGAAAGAAAATAGAATTATACAATAAACTCTTTAAAAATCTACCAATACCGAAATCAGTTTTTGATGCGTTTAACAAATCCAAGATGTTTTTTAGCGAATCAAAAATTGCTCAGGGGAATGGCAAGTTGAAAGATGCTGAAGTATTATTCAAGAAGGCTGAGATATATATAAATCATGCAAATACTGCTGCTGCACAAATGTTGCGTGGGTATTTCGCTGATTATCCCAGATGGAAAAGTTTAGCCAACGATGCAATTGCGGCATCGCGGGGTGGAAACAAAGTAATATTGGTTGATAAAATGGCGCACATTTTATATGTCTATCAATCGGGGAAGGCTATTCGCAGTTACGATGTGGAGTTTGGACCAAACTGGATGGCACATAAAGAACGTGCCGGCGACAAGGCCACTCCAGAAGGAAATTATCATATAACAAGTAAAAAAGCTGGAGGAAGCACAACTTATTATAAAGCGATGCTTCTTGATTACCCTAATGCAGAAGATCGGGCCAGATTCGCTCAGAAGAAACGTCAGGGAATAATCTCCCGCAGGACTGGAATTGGTAATCTTATCGAAATCCATGGAAATGGCGGACGCGGATTCGATTGGACAAGTGGTTGTGTGGGTATGAGAGATCGCGATATTGATGATTTGTATCGTTTGGTTGGATCGGGGACCCGGGTTACCATAGTTGGATCGATTGAGCCACTTTCAACAGTTACAAATGGTACGGATTTTTAATTATTTTGAAACTTTTTCTAAAAATATTAGTTTGTGTTAGTGAAATTGTTTAGTAAAACAGGTCTAATAATTCAAGGTCTATGATTCGTAATTTCTTTATTTATCTGGCGGTTTTAGTAGTTGGGATCCTGTTTTTTGCATCGATGGTTCTTTTTGCCATACCGGCATTTCAGGAATCAACAGTTGTACTGGTAGGTTTGTCCGCAAATTCTTCTGGAGCTGGCGATGTAGGAGCAGATAGGGAAGCCATTGAAGCTGATATTAGTAAGCTTCAGAAAAAACTGGATTCATTTACGCCAACTAATGCTTACTTGATTGTAAATACCTCCGATAATCATTTCTATTTGTATAAGGGTAAGCAATTGCTTCGGGATGGAGTTTGTTCAACAGGGAAAAACGAAAAGTTAGTTTCGGCTGAAAGAAATTATGAACATACATTTTATACTCCGTTTGGCGTTCGTAAAATTTTGAGAAAATCGACCAATCCTGTATGGAAAAAACCTGATTGGGCTTTTATTGAAGATGGACTGCCGATCCCATCTCCGAACGATCCATCGCGTTGGGAAACCGGAACATTGGGAGCTTACAAGCTTGAAATTGGGGATGGATATATGATTCATGGAACGATATATAAACGTAGGATGGGAATGAGTGTAACTCATGGCTGTATCCGCTTGCTTGATGATGATTTAGAGGCAGTTTATAAAACAATGGAAGTAGGTTCAAAAGTTTATATTTACTAATATGAAAGAAAATTCGGTGGAAGACTTTGATAGTCTGTTTGTTGAAAAACGGAGCGGCATAAGGAGATATATTATTCTTATTATTGTTTTATCAGTTCTGGGATTAACCTCTGTTTACACCTATTTGTCGGTAAGTGCTGTTCGCGATAGAATGAAGGTAGCGCACGACCTTGCTCAGGGAAGTCCGGAGGTCAATTCTTCGTTGTTTAAGCAACTTAAGGAAAAAGCATGGCTCGAATCGCGCATTAAAATGGCTGCCAACGATTCAATCGGTTTGTCAATCGATTTGGAGCAACTTCGCATTCAACTTGAACTCAAAGGAGTTGTGGTAATGTCATCTAAAATTCGTGACTGCTCGGTGTCAGGCTTCTTTCGAAAAATGGATGGTAACGTATATTTTACCATGTTTGGAACGCCATTGACCATTGAACAATTTAAATCGTCGATTGCGAAAAATCCATTTAAAATTGTTGAAGCACCTAAAGATACTATTGCCGCTCAGGCTGCCGCTGATGCTGCTGCCAAAAAGGATTCACTGGCCGATGAAAACGTATTCTGGACCGTAAAACTTGATCGCGGTTTTGACCTGGATATTCAGGGGATCGACTCGATTGCCGAAGCACAAAAAAAATATGAGTTTGGAAAAGGATTTGAATTTGAACGTAATCTGAAAAACATTGCCAGTTCGTTTCAGCATATCCTGAAATTTACAAAGCCAAGTTATACTCCTGAAATCTTAATCAGTATTCCTGAGAATGAAGCCAAAGCAATTCTTCGTGCTTTACCCAGAAATGCGATGGTTACTATTAAGATATAACTTTATCTGGATTTACTTGTTTTAAATTGAACCGGGAAAGACATTCGTTAAATGTTTTTCCCGGTTTTTTACATCTGAATTTTGATAAGTTTAATAGATTTAAGGTATGACACAGAGGGTTAATATTTCTGGATTTATATTGGCAGGCGGCCGGAGTAGCCGGATGGGAACCGATAAAGCATTACTCACTTTTCAGGAGAAACCATTGCTGAAACATATGATCAATTTGATTGAACCTCTATGTGATATAGTTGTAATAAGCGGTCAAAATTCTGGTTATTCAAGCTTTGGTGTCGAAATAGTTCCCGATTTGTTCACTCAATGTGGTCCTATTGCTGGTATATATTCTTCATTAAAACATTCAGTTTCGGATTGGAATCTTTTGGTTAGTGTTGATGTTCCTTTCGTTAATGAAGAGTTACTTCAGTATTTAATTTCTGAAGCAGGTGAATATGATTGTATTGTGCCCAGACATCGTATGGGTGTTGAACCACTGATTGGCCTTTATCGCCGCAGAATATTACCAGTGGTTGAAGAGATGATAAATCATGGCGACTATAAAATTACCAAACTGTTATCGCAGTTAAATACCCGGTATTTGGATTGTAACTCGCTCGTTGATAAATATCCCCGATTATTCACGAATATCAATCGCCCCGAAGATTACCAGTCAATTTAAGTTTTGTGCTTAAGGCTGCCGTTTGGCTTTCTTTTATTCCATTGAACAAAAAGCTTTACTACTTTTGGGTAAATTTTTCATGTATGTCACAAATTATTTTTTATACCATTATCGGTCTTTTGATTATCGATTTTATTTTCGAACGGTTTCTCGAATTCCTGAATTCGAGGCAATGGAGTGATCAGCTCCCCGACGAAGTAAAAGATATTTATGATGAAAATGAATATCAAAAACAACAAGCCTACGAGAAGACTAATTTTCGCTTTTCAATGGTCAGTTCATCTTTCAGTTTTACTTTGATTTTATTGATGTTTCTTTTATCAGGATTTGCATTCGTTAATAATGTGGCCGTGGCGGTCTCAGCGAATCCGATAATGGCCGCCTTAATATTTTTTGGAATTCTGATGCTGGCTTCCGACATTCTGACGACTCCATTTTCGGTGTATGATACTTTTGTGATTGAAGAAAGATTTGGGTTTAATAAAACTACACCGAAGATATTTGTCCTAGATAAGTTGAAGGGTTATTTACTTGGTGCAATCATTGGCGGTGGACTTTTAGCATTAATTGTTTTTTTGTATCAGTTGACCACAAGCAATTTCTGGATTTATGCATGGTTGGTAATTACAGCATTTTCGGTATTTATGGTGTTATTTTATTCCAATCTGATTGTCCCTTTGTTCAACAAACAGACCCCGCTTCCCGAAGGTGAATTGAAGACCGCTATTGAGGCGTTTGCTTCGAAAGTTGGTTTCAAGCTCGACAATATTTATGTCATTGACGGTTCAAAACGATCGACCAAAGCCAATGCTTATTTTACCGGTTTTGGTGCCAAAAAACGAATAGTTTTGTACGATACGCTGATCAATGATATGACCATTAACGAATTGGTTGCTGTATTGGCTCACGAAATTGGTCATTATAAAAAGCATCATGTAATTTGGAGCTTATTGATTGGAATTTTACAAACCGGAGTGACTTTATTCCTGTTTTCTTTGTTTGTGGGTAGTCCTCATCTTTCTGCCGCTTTGGGTGTTAACAAACCCAGCTTCCATATCGGGCTGATTGCATTTGGAATTTTGTATTCACCAATTTCGATGATAACCGGTCTGTTCATGAATATTTACTCCAGGAAGAATGAGTATCAGGCTGATGCATTTGCTGCCGAGCATTTTAGCGCTACAGAATTGGCCTCGGCACTGAAAAAACTATCTGTGAAAAATTTGAGTAATCTTCGTCCGCATCCTTTGTATGTGTTTTTCCACTATTCGCATCCAACTTTGTTGCAACGATTACAGGCATTAAAACAATTGTAATTTTGTATAGACGCAATGCAAGCGTTCCTACCAAAATGAAATATTATGAAGGCAGAAATAATTACCATAGGCGATGAAATTCTGATCGGTCAGACTGTCGATACGAATTCAGCCTGGATGGGGCAGCAACTCAATTTATTAGGAATTGAGGTGTATCAGGTTACTTCAGTTCACGACGATCGTAAACATATATTAAAAGCACTTGCTGAAGCTGAACAGAATTCGGATCTGGTATTAATTACCGGCGGCTTGGGCCCAACCAAAGACGACATAACCAAGAAGACTTTGTGCGAGTATTTCAATACGAAACTGGTTTTTCATCCTGAAGTTCTTGAACATGTCCGGTCGTTGCTTTCTACCCGAAACGTTGTCATCAATAAGTTAAACCAGGATCAGGCATTGCTTCCTGAGAATTGTACAGTATTGCATAATTCGGCCGGAACAGCCTCCGGGATGTGGTTTGAGCGAAACAACACGATTTTCGTTTCGATGCCTGGTGTGCCTTTCGAGATGGAGGCTATTATGACCGAGGAAGTTTTCCCGAGATTAAAGAAGTTGGGGATCACTCAATCGATTGTTCATAAAACTGTGCTAACGATAGGTATTCCTGAATCGATGCTGGCCGAACGATTGGAAAGATGGGAAGATTCCCTGCCAGAATTCGTTAAACTGGCCTATTTGCCTAGTCCGATGATGGTAAAGCTGAGGCTAAGCGGCTATGGGACAGATGATGCAGCTATAAAGGCCGAGATCGATAAGCAGGTAAAAGAATTGCTTACGATTATTCCTGAGGCAGTTTACGGTTTTGATAATGATAATATGGGTATTGCACTTGGTCGAATGCTCATGGCCGAAGGAAAGACTATGGCTACCGCCGAAAGTTGTACCGGAGGAAGTATTGCCCAATTTATCACTTCCAATCCGGGCAGTTCCGCCTATTTTAAGGGTGGAGTAGTGGCTTATTCGAACGAAATTAAAAGTAATTTGCTTGGTGTTCCTTCCGAATTAATCAAAACTGTAGGTGCCGTAAGTCAGGAAGTGGCCGAAGCGATGGCACTCGGCGCTCAAAAAGTTCTGGGTGTCCACTATACCGTTGCCACCACAGGAATTGCCGGGCCCGATGGCGGAACTGATGGAAAGCCTGTGGGTACAGTTTGGATTGCAGTTGCGGGACCAGCAGGTGTTTCGAGTAAAAAATATATATTTAAGCATAACCGTGAACGTAATATAATACGTACAACTCATACTGCGTTAAATATGTTACGGGTTCTTATTAATACCGAAAAATCCTCCAAATCATGAAACGGAAAATAATTATAATAGCCGGAATTATCGTTTTAGTACTTGCAACATTGGCTGCTCTGCCTTTTTTGTATAAAGACAAGTTACTCGCCAAAGTAAAAACAACTCTGAATAATCAGGTGAATGCTAAAATTGACTTTACGGGCTTCAGCCTGTCTGTATTCTCTCATTTTCCGAAGGTTGAAATGGAAATTCGTGGGCTTAGCCTGGTTGGCGTAAACGAATTCGCCAACGATACCATTTTTTCGGCAGGTTCAGTTTCAACGGATATTTCTATTGCAGAGATGATTAGTGGAAAGGGACTTGAGCTGAAAAGCCTTATCATTGATAATCCGAGAATTTTACTGATTTCCGATAAAGCAGGTAAAGTAAATTGGGATATTGCAAAAGCTACTTCAGGAAAAGCGTCACCGTCAGCCGAAGCTTCTTCTGGAGAGTTTAAGATGAAACTGAATGACATCAGGATAAATAACCTGAACCTGAAATACGCGGATGAAGCCATGCCGATGAATGTTTGGGTGAAAAATACCAACCTCAGCTCGTCGGGCGAAGTTGCCGGTACCATTACAAGCTTCGATATGAAAGGCGAAGCCGGCGAATTTATTTTTGAGTACAATTCGGTAAAATACATCTCAAAAACCAAGCTGAAAGCCGAAACCTTACTGAAGGTGGATTACGACAAAATGAATTTCGCTTTCGACCAGGGAAAACTGTGGATCAACAATCTGCCGCTGGAAGTGAATGGCTCATTTGCCATGCCGAACGACAGTATGCTGTTCGATCTGGGCTTCAAAAGTGAGAAAAGCGACTTTGCAACCATTTTGTCGCTGGTGCCGGCCGACTACCAAAAATATCTTGAAAAGGCTGATATAAAAGGATCAGCCGAGTTTAAAGGTTCTGTGAAAGGTTTATTCTACAATGAAATTTACCCCGCTATTGATGTTGTGCTTTCGGCTGACAATGCCAGCTTTAAATACCAGGGATTACCCGAAAGTGTTCAGGATATTCAGGTTTTGGCTCAGATTACCAAACCGGAGGGCGATTTGAATCTGCTGAAAGTAAATGTGGAGAAAGCCCATGCCTCGATCCGCAATAACCCGGTTGATTTGCGCTTACTTGTAACCGAACCAATGACTGATCCAAATATCGACGCTTCGTTTGCCGGAACAATCGATTTTGCGTCGCTGAAACAGGCAATTCCGATTGATAGCCTTGATATTACTGGTATTCTGAAAGCTAAAATGCAAATGGCCGGAAGACTATCGTCGATCGAAAAGCAGGAATATGAGAAATTCCAGTCGAATGGCGAAGCAAGTCTTCAGAATTTCAGGATAGAAAGCAACCAGTTGACCAAACCGGTTGAAATCAGCCAGGGACAGATAAAAGCCAGCACCAAACAGATAAACATCGAGCGCTTCGATGCCAAAGTTGGAGAGAGCGACTTTTCGCTTCGGGGCGATGTGAGCAATTACCTGGCATACATGTTTAAGAATGGCGTGTTAAAAGGTGATTTTAGCCTGAAATCGTCGTTTCTGAATTTTTCTGAATTATCAAATATTCAGAAACCTGTCAAACCTGCCACAGAAAAAACTGCAGAGGCAAAAGCAGCCCCGGCAGCAGTAACCGACTCCGTTGTGGCATTTCAGGTGCCAAAGAATCTGGATTTAAGTTTTCAATCTGCTATTCAAAAAGCGGTTTACGATAAAATGCCAATCAATAACATCAACGGATTGGTTAAAGTGAAAGATCAGCGGATGGAACTGACCAATTTGTCGATGGATATGCTGAAAGGAAAACTGGCCGTGAATGGTTCGTACACCAGCAATAAAGAGAATAAACCAACTTTTGATTTCAAACTCGATATGCAAAGTATCGATTTGCCAACGGCCTATCAGTCGCTGAGCACCATCAGGCATTATTTGCCAATAGCAGCTAAAAGTCAGGGCAAATTCTCCACCCAATTTAGCCTTTCAGGAGGGATGAATGAGAAAATGAATATTGTTCCGACAAGTATGAACGGATTGGGCGTTTTCAATACGCAAAACCTAATGATTGTTGACTCGCCGGTATTCGATCAGATTCGCGGAATTATCAAGAAAGAGAAGCTTAAAAATGTGAAAATTGATGATTTTACGGCTAAGTTTCAGTTCGAGAATGGTCAGTTGAAGATGAATCCGTTTAAAACCAATATTGCCGATCAGCAGGCCACTATTTATGGATCGCTTTCGGCCGCCCGCGAAATCAGCCTGAATATGGATTTCCTGGTGAATCGTGAAGATTTGGGCGCCGACATAAACAAAGGCCTCGATATTTTACCCGGTTCGCAGAACATTAAAATGATTGATGCATCGGTTATTTTGAAAGGTCCGTTGACCAAACCCGAAGTTTCGCTCGATTTAAGCAAAGCTCGTGCGCAAATTGAGCAACAGGTAAAAAAAGCTTCGGTTGACGAAATAAAAGGTTCGGTGAAAAAACTGGGCGATGAGCTGAAAAAGCTGTTCAAGTAGTAAACCTATACAGGATAAGTCATTAGTCATTTGGAAAACAATCTGAAGGACTAATGACTTTTCTATTTCTTTAAAAATGGTTGGATGCTTAGCATGGCTGCCACAAAGTAAGTTATTCCGCAAACAATCAATGCCGTGCTTAAACTGAAATGGTCGGTTAAATATCCCAGAATTGGTCCAATTGCTGCAAAAATAATCCGGATTTCGAGGTTTCTGACAGATAGAATTGTTGCTCTCACTTTCGAATCGGTATATTGATTGATTTGGTCTTTCAATACCGGAGTTGCAATACCCCGAACCATGTAAAAACCGAACAGGATGGCAATTCCGGCCAGACTAATTTCAACCGATGTTAAGATGAACCCGAGCGAAATGAAAATGACTATCAGGAGCAAGGTTTTTTTATTTCCGAGCAACCGTTCAATGCGGTACGAGAACATAGAAAACACGCCGGCTGAAAGATTCAGCAATGTCCACAGAATGCCAAATACCGAAACCGGAACGCCTGCCTCCTGAAAATATGGCTGAACAAACCATGCGTAAGTTAGTGTTGCAGCACCCGTAAACGACGAAATCATTATGGCACTGCGCATTTCAACCTGTTGATAGGTCAGTTTTACGATGGAGAGAATCTCGCTCATTTTAAGCCTGATCCGATCGAGAACATGCTGAGGCTCTTTCAGTAAAAATGCTGCTGGAATGGCTATCGCTGCGACAAAGACCTGAAAATAATAGGGAGTCCTCAGACTAATGGTGGCAAGAAATCCTCCGGCAA
>JAJZSZ010000457.1 GCA_021849365.1 Bacteroidota bacterium
TTCCGTGCAGAACACTCAGCAAAGGATGATTGGTACTCGAACTAAGTAATATTACAGAACCTAAAAGCAGCAAAAAGCTGGTGCGGAAAATGATTTTCTTCCGATCCCAAATGTCAACAAAATGACCTGCAAACAGGGCAATACTCACCTGCGGAATAACCTCGGTTAAACCGATCATCCCCAGCGAAAGTGGATTCCTGGTAATATCGTACAACTGCCAGCCAACAATAACAGCCTGCATCAGCGTTGCCGAGGTCATGAAAAAACGATATGCCAGAAACAACCGAAAATTCCGGTTATGCATTACGGCAAAAGCTTCGTTCGAGAAAAAACGGTTCATAAATTTCGGAAGATAACGATACCATAGAAAGCAACCGGAGCAACTTCTTTTGTCGGATCCAAATTTAAACATTCATTTTACCGGCAAAAAACATCAATTGCTCTAATCGGCACAGAAATAGTAAAAGTTTAATAATGCAATTCGTAACTTTAGCCAACTTAATCGAACAACAATGGGCACACTTGGCAATTTAATCTGGCTGATTTTTGGTGGTTTTCTGGTTTTCATCGAATATATGGGTGCAGGCTTTTTGCTTTGCCTCACCATCGTTGGAATTCCGTTCGGGCTTCAATCGTTTAAACTGGCAATACTTGCGTTATGGCCGTTTGGCAAAACCATTGCCTATAAGCCATATGCACCGGGCTGTTTGTCCACCATCATGAATCTGATCTGGTTACTCATTGGCGGAATATGGATTGCACTGACCCATTTCATTTTCGGGATTCTGCTGGGAATCACCATTATTGACATTCCATGGGCTAAGCAACACTTCAAGCTGGTTTCGCTGGCATTAACTCCTTTCGGAAGAGAGATTGTGGATAAGTAATATGTTATTAGTTGCAAGATACCAGTTGCGAGTTATTTTCTCGCAACCCGCAACCCGTAACATTTAATTTCGCTAAATGTATCTGAAAATCGCTTACTTCTCATGCGTGTGCAAGCCGCACTCTTTTTTCGAGTTGTTTTCCCACCACCAGCGTCCGGCGCGAAAATCTTCTCCGGGTTGAATGGCTCGTGTACACGGCGCACAGCCAATACTTACAAAACCGCGATCGTGCAAGACATTATAAGGCACATTGTTTTCCCTTACATATTTTTGACAATCTTCGAGCGACCAATGCAGCAACGGATTGAATTTGATCAGTTTGAATCCGCCATCCCATTCAAAAAAGTTTAGATCGTGCCGATTATCCGATTGCGCTGCACGCAGACCAGTAATCCAGCAATCCATTCCTGATAAAGCACGTCCAAGTGGTTCAACTTTGCGAATATTGCAGCATTCTTTGCGGTTCTCGAACGACAAATAAAAACTCAACGGACCTTTTTCGCTGACCATCTTCTCTACAGATTCGCGTTTCGGAAAATAGACTTCAATCATTTTCCCGTATTTATCCACCGTGCGGTTGAAAACTTTATAGGTTTCCTCAAACAAGCGTCCGGTATCGAGCGTAATCACCCTAATGTCCAGATTATTACTGAAAATCATGTCAGTAATTACCTGGTCTTCTATACCAAAACTGGTAGTAAATACTGCCTTTCCTGGGAATTGTTCAGCAACCGTTTGAAGCATTCCAACCAGGTTCGAAGCATCAGCTCCGCTATTCAATTCTGAAACTAATTTCTGATCTGCCATCGTCATTTGTTTTTTTATAGCATTCGATCTATCTTGCCGGCAAATATTGAAAAGAAAACCCGAAAAACCATCGAAAAAACTTCCGAAATATTACCCGTCGATTTTGTAAACCGGATAAAAACACAGTTTCCTTTTGATTCTGAACGGTTTATTGACTCGATTGATCAACCTGCAGCCGTCAGCCTGAGGATCAATCCACGCAAATTTGGTGTGACCAGTTCTGTAGAGCAAATTCCATGGTGCAGCACCGGGATTTTTCTTCCGGAGCGGCCGTCGTTCACACTCGATCCCATCTTTCATTCGGGCGCCTATTACGTTCAGGAAGCCAGTTCAATGTTTGTAGAGCAGGCTTTTCGTCAGATTGAACACGAAAAGGGCCGAATTGTTCTCGATTTATGTGCCGCACCCGGTGGAAAATCGACGCATTTACTTAGTCTGCTCGATGCAGATGATTTACTGATTTCCAACGAAGTGATTCGCTCGCGCGTTTCGGTTTTAGACGAAAATATCCGCAAATGGGGACACCAGAATGTGGTGATCTGTAACAACGATCCTGCTGACTTTAGCGATATGGAAGGCTTGTTCGATGTTATTCTGGTGGATGCTCCCTGCTCCGGCGAAGGGCTTTTCCGGCGTGATGCCTCAGCCATCGAACAATGGTCGGTCGAAAACACGAACCTGTGTGCTACCCGCCAACGCCGCATTTTGGCCGACATCTGGCCTTCACTGAAGAACGGTGGCTACCTCATTTACAGCACCTGTACGTTTAATCCTGAAGAAAACGAGGAAAACCTGAAATGGCTGGCCGACAACAATTCGGTTGAAAGTATCCAAATTCCGCTTCAGGAAAGCTGGGGGATCGATGAAATGGAGTTCAATGGCTTGTTTGGCTATCGTTTTCTGCCGCACAAAGTAAAGGGTGAAGGTTTTTTCCTGACCCTGATCCGCAAAAAAGAGGGCGCCGACTCCTACCCTTTTCACCGGAAAACCAGGACGAAGCTTGAAAAGATGCCTAAACAATTTGCCGAAATCAGGAATTGGCTGACGACAAGCGACACGGAATTCTTTGCCAAAAGTGAATTTCTGATTGCCTTCCCTGAAAATAAAATTCCGGTATTGAATGCACTCGCAGAGCAACTTCGTATCATTAGTTTTGGACTGCCTGTAGCTCAATTTAAGAAGAACGATTTGCTGCCCGAACATACTTTTGCACTTTCTGTCGATCGAAATCAGGGGATATTTGAAACGGTCGAACTCGATTTACGCGAAGCTTTACTTTTCCTGAAAAAGGAAGAAATCCGAATTAGTTCAGTAACAAAAGGCTGGCTGCTGGTGCAGTTTCGGGGCGTTCCGCTGGGCTTTGTCAAGAATCTGGGAAACCGTGCCAACAACTACTTTCCGAAGGAATGGCGTATCCGGATGGCTTTGCCGGAAATACCGCAACCTTGGTACCTGTAAGTTTCAAGTTTAAGGTTCCAAATTCCAAGTTGATCATAAATCTTCTCTCGATCGCTTCGCGCTCAGGGAGCGATTAGTCGACCTTCTGTCTTCCTACTGCCCAATCCGATACAAAAACTTATCGGTTCGCAAAATGATGTTGTCGCGAACAATAGCTGGTGTTGCTTTTATTGTTCCGGGTAACTGATTTTCGGAGACCAGCTGGTAGCTTAATCCAGGTTTTATTATAGTTGTTCTTCC
>JAJZSZ010000052.1 GCA_021849365.1 Bacteroidota bacterium
AATGAGTCCAATACCGGAACCATTTGAAGAGACGCTATTGTATTGTGCCACAGAATTTCTTCGATGGTCGTATATAAACATGTCAATGGATGCACTTATTTTAGGAGATATTTCGATATCTGTATTTACCCGGCAAAAATACCTTTGGTATGTAACAGGCTTTACTAATCCGTTCTGGCTTAGATATCCCAGCGCACCAAATATCTTTAATCTCTTCGTCCCTCCCGAAACACTTAGAAAATGATTAGTCTGTATTCCGTCACCATTTAATATTTCCTTTTGCCAATCGACATCAGGATATAGATCTGGATTTGCTGAATGATTTGCGTTATAACTATTAATGTAATCATCAGAATATAAGGATGTTCGTCCAACGTTAGTATACGCTTCGTTTAGTAAAGTCATATGATCTACCGCATTAACTTTCTTAGGTAGATTTGTTGGCATTTGCACTCCCAAGAATGAGCTGTAAGAAAGTGTAAACTGTCCTTCTTTAGCTCTTTTAGTAGTAATTAAAATGACTCCGTTGGCAGCACGAGATCCATAAATAGATGATGATGATGCATCTTTTAGTACAGAGATTGACTCGATAGATGCAACGTCGAGGCTATTCATTGACATTTCTATTCCATCAACCAATACCAATGGATTTGCGTCATTTAATGTTCCAATACCTCTGATTCGTATGTTTCCTTCATCAACCCCTGGCTGTCCTGTTCTTTGAGTTACTGTTACACCCGGAGCAATCCCTTGAAGCGCCATTGATGCCTGACCGACCTGACGTTTCGCTATTTCGTCACTTTTTATTGAAGTTACAGCTCCACTGAGATTTACTTTTTTCTGTATTCCGTACCCAACAGCTACAACTTCTCCAATGCCAATAGTCTCTTCTGTTAGTGTTACATTTATAACAGATTTACCCTTAACTGCCTCTTCCACCTTTTTCATCCCAACAAAAGAAAATTGGATAGCGGCATCTTCAGGTACTTTCGTCAATGAAAATTTCCCATCAGAATCGGTGATTACTCCATTTGTTGTTCCTTTTATAACTACAGAAACCCCAGGAAGCGGAGCTCCAGAAGAATCAACAACTTTACCTGACACAGAATGAGGTTGCTGCCTGACAGTTGATTCTTCACCGTTTTTTGAAAGGGCGATTAAACGTCCATTAATCTTATAAGAAACGTTTGTTCCTTTAAAGATATCATTCAAGATTTCAGGGATCAATTTATCTGTTGCCTCAATATCAACATTCCTTTCAACATCAATAGTCTTGGCACTGTACATAAAATAGTAATCTGTTTTATTTTCTATTAGCTGGATAATTTCTTCAATCTTGATATTTTTTTGATTAATACTTAACCTTTGATTTTGGGAAAGAGCTTCAATCGCAATTGATTGTAATGTAAAAAACAAACATATAAGCAAGGTTAGTCTCATAACTAGCAACGTTTTACATTTCCATACTCGAAAGAGCACAGAAACCATTGAATAATGATCTTTTTTCATAATTTTGTAATGCTTTGAATTTTTATTCGAATTATTTATGCCTTTCACTGACTGGTAATTAGAGAAGGCATGGATTACAAGGAGGGAGATGTTTACATCTCCTTTTTTAGTTAGTCATATTTCATAGGCGGACAATTTAGTTAGGCTTTTTTATTTTATTTCCTTTCGATCACAAGTTTTGTTTCTCCACGTACTTTTGATTTCGAATACTTAAATGGCGTTGAATATTGTAAAAGATCAATAATCTGATCTAGATTTTCATTCTTTATAGTTGCAGTAAACGGAAAATGAGAGGCAGATGGATCGTTAATTTCAATTACAACATTATACCATCTTCCCAGCTTTTTTAGAACTTCATCCAAAGGATCATCATGAAACAACAGAATTCCTTCTGTCCAAGAGGTATATTTATCAGTATTTGTTGTTTTAATTGAAAAGCTCGATTCATTTTTTGAATAGGTTGCTAATTGTCCTGGATTTACCTGTACAAATTGGTTGTTTGGATTATATTCACCTTTAAAAAGATCAATTCTTCCAGTTTTTAAAACAATCTGAATCTGAGCTTCCTCACCATAATTCATTACATTAAAGCTTGTTCCAATTACTTTCAACCCAACCTCACCGAGATTTACAATAAATGGATGTTTCGAATCTTTAGCCACATTGAAAAAAGCTTCACCTTTTACTTCAACATTTCTGGTTTCATTTCCGGCAAAGCTGGATGGATAACTTATCGTACTTCCGGACATTAACCAAACCTCGGTACCATCGGCCAAAGTCATTTTTTTGACTTTCTCACTTGAAAGAGATTCTTTGAGATATACTACTTGTCTATTTTCTTTTGATGAAGTCAGAGTCGAGTAGTAGATAACGGGAAGGATCAAGCCCAGAATAAAAATCGCAGCAGCATTCCTTAATCCCGACAAAAAATACTTTTTCTTTGATTTTTGTTTTTCTTTGATTCTTGTCTCAATTTTCGAGAACAGTTTGACAGAATCAATATTTTCCGGAGCATCAAAATCTTTAATCCATCTTTCATTGAATAGTTTTTCGTACTCCAAATGTCCCTTCTCACTATTCAACCAAAAGAAAAGTTCTCTTAATTGTGAATCACTTATTCTTCCGTTTAAAAAATTCTGCAATAAATTTATTTTGTCGTCGGAATGCATGTTTTGATATTGATATTCATGAGTAAATACACATGAGCATCAAAAAACTGCCATTTGAAATCAAAAAAAATGAAGAAAAAGATGAAAAAACTATAAGAAGAAAATATTGATCATCAATAGGTGGAATTTTTTAAACTCTTCCTTTACATGTTTATTTGCTTTAAATAACTGATGATCAACAGTGATAACAGATATTTCCAGCTTTTCTGCTATTTCTTGTCGTGAAAGTCCTTCCACTTTTTGTAAAAGGAAGATTTCTTTCTGTCTAGGCGGTAATCCATTCAATATTGTTTCAATAATACTTTGCGTCTCCTGAAATAAGATATATTGGTCAGCCGGGCTTTCAGAAACCTCAGTAAAGAAATTTAGATGGTCCTCAAAGACTTTACGATTCACTTTTTTTCGGGCATAATTTAAGGAAGCGTTCCGTGCTATTCGAAACAACAACGATTCAAATGGATAATCTTCCCAATAATTTTCCCTGTTCTCCCAAATTTTCAAGAACGTTTCCTGAACAATTTCTTCTGCGTCTTCTTTTGACTTCAGTAACCTAAAAAGAAAGGAATATAAGCGCTTATGGTACCGCTCAAAAAGCGATTGAAAAGCTACTGCATCTCCCTTCTTAAAAGCCTTAATAAGTTGTATCTCTGAGTTTGTCAAGTTCACTTTATTAAAATGAGAGGTTACAAATATCGTATATAATTTAAGAAATCTATTCCACCATGTGTTTTCCCTGAGAAGAGCTGTTAATTTTGAATATCATTATATAAATTATAATATTAATTATTAGACAGTTTAATTTTTAGAGCTGCCATATCTGAGGCTATTTTTGAATCCACAATCCTTGCATAAATCTGAGTAGTCTTTAAAGAAGTATGTCCCAACATTTTTGAAACAGTTTCTATCGGCACTCCATTTGAAAGCGTTATTGAAGTAGCAAAAGTATGCCTTGCAACGTGCATCGAAAGATTTTTTGTTATCCCACAAATATCTACCAATTCTTTAAGATAGCTGTTCATTTTCTGATTAGAAAGAACCGGAAGTATTTTATTTGAGGAACACACAACCGGATGGTCCTTGTACTTCAGCATTATTTCTTGGGCAACCGGCAGAATTGGAATTCGACATCTTGATTCTGTTTTTGTTCTGTCAAGTATGATCCAGTCATTGCCGTCACTACCTTTTTGAATATTTTTTGAACTCAATTTTGAGATGTCCATATAAGATAATCCCGTGTAACAGGCAAAAACAAAAATATCCCTAACTAATTGCATCCTGGGAATTGCCAATTCTTTACTATGAATTTTCTGAACTTCTTGAAGTGTCAGAAAGTCCCGATGACCGTCGCTTCTTGAAAGCTTGAAGGAACTGTAAGGATTCCGAAGTAAATAATTCATGGCAACCGCCTGATTCAATACCTTCTTGATGATCTTGTGGTAGCAGAAGGCTGTATTTGAAGCCACATGATAGGTACTCTTCAAGTAGACATCAAACGATTTGATCAGTTTAAAATCGAACCCTGCAACAGGAATATCTTTGCGCTTCTCCTTCTTATGCAGAAACTCATCAAACCGCTTACGGACTGTTCGGTACTGTTTTAAAGTCAAAGGAGAATAATCATTCCCTAATGTTGCTTCAACATCCTTAATAATTGAATCGAAGATCTCCAGAAATCCTTGACCATTGCTTATTCCCAGAAATTTATCCCTGATTGAAAGAATATCAAATGGTTCCCCAATTGAATCCAGTTGGTTGTAAATATCCAGAATCTTACTTCGGATTTTGGCTAGTCGATTGTTGATAACCTTTATCTCTTCCGATTTTCCGTCAGCTAGTTGAGCGGACTCAATCCAGGAAGACCTATCGAGAAAAAAACCGGTGGAAGCTTCAAAGCGCTGGCCACCCATTGTGCATCGCAAATACAGAGGAGATTTGCCATCAGGTCTTGATTTTGACCTTCTTAACTGAAATAAAACTGAAACTCTCATAATTCCTATTTTACAATATTACTAAAATAGGTCCCGTTTTCACCGCTAAACATACCCAAAATGTCTGGATTTTCAGCGTATTAAAACGAACCAATTGAAACTAATTTGTATTGAATTACAGCGAGTTATAGCATAAATCGGGACCTTTCGGTAGTATGTATTACACAGGTCCCGATTTTGCCCCTTATTTGTTGATTTTTAGTGCATTTTTTGACTACTTTACAAAAACAAAAAAGCACTTAAATCATTGAATTTAAGTGCTTTTATTTCAATTTAACTTCTTTTTCAGTAGTCCCACCGGGAATCGAACCCGGATCTACAGTTTAGGAAACTGCTATTCTATCCGTTGAACTATGGAACCATATTCTTTAACTTTTCTTTTCCAATTCCTGTTTTATAATATTTCTCCTTTTCTCTAGCTGTCATTCGATCACTGAACTCCTCGGTAAAAATAATAACCCAAGGTCTAAATCCTTTTGTCGATCTGGTTTTTCCAGAATTATGCTCTTTAAGTCTTTTCTCTACATTTGATGAAAAACCCACATAAATTCTGCCATCAACCTGACTCTTTAATGCGTAAACATTGTATTTCATCGAACCCGGATTAAGTTTAGAAAACTGCTATTCCCTGCCTACCGCAGGCAGGTATCCGTTGAACTATGGAACCAGCTATTTTTGGGTGCTGCAAAAATATGCAAATATGCCGTTTATGCAAAAACGGGCTTCACAATTTTCAGATCAATACATGTTTAATCACGTTAAGAGCCTTAACATTATATAAATTCAGCCCTTTGTTCATTAAGAGTGTATGCTTAGAAACATTATAAATTAGTTAATTTGATTCCGTTTTTATTGTATGTGATGCCTGTTAACTCTACTTTTGTCGGGCAAAATAAAATGAATCTATTATTAAAATAAAAATCTGTTATTCTATGAGCAATTTACTGACTACCTCTATTGGACGGAAACTCCTAATGAGCGTTTCAGGTTTGTTCCTGATTTTATTCTTGTTTGTGCATTTGTTCCTCAACTCATTCCTGCTGCTCGACGGCGTGTTTGGGTTCGAACGCGGCCAGATGTTCAATGCCGGAGTACATTTCATGGGAACTAACCCACTTATTAAGATCATTGAGCCAGTTCTGGCCATCGGTTTTATCGTACACATTATTTATTCATTGATTCTGACCCTTCAGAATATGAAAGCACGTGGTCCTCAGGCGTATGCTTCAGGCAAAAAAACCACAGGTATCGAATTCGCATCGCAGAACATGCTGGTTCTGGGTATCGTGATTGTTTCGTTCCTGGCCGTTCACATCATCAACTTCTACCTGAAAATGAAGGGTTTCATTGCATGGGAAGCTGCCGAAGTTGAATTCCCTTTCCTGGGTAACATGGCAAAAGGCGAAGATGCTTACTCGCTGGTTAATGCAACTTTCAAAGTTCTGCCAATCGTTATTTTGTATGTTGTTGGTTCGGTTGCTCTTGCATTCCACCTTTCTCACGGTTTCTGGTCGGGTTTCCAAACCATTGGCTGGAACAACAAAAACTGGATGCCTCGCCTGAAATGTATTGGCAACATCGTGGCTATCTTAATTGGCGGAGGTTTCGCCGTTATTGCAATTGCACAATACCTGTTCTTTTAATTCTCTAAAAAGATAGAAACATGAGTAAATTAAATGCAAGGATTCCTGAAGGGCCATTGGCTCAGAAATGGACCAATTATAAAGATCACCAGAAACTGGTGAACCCCGCTAATAAACGTAAACTGGATGTAATCGTGGTTGGAACCGGATTGGCTGGTGGCGCTGCCGCTGCTTCGCTTGGCGAAATGGGTTTCAACGTAAAAAACTTCACCATTCAGGATTCACCCCGTCGTGCACACTCGATTGCTGCACAGGGTGGTATCAACGCTGCAAAGAACTATCCGAACGACGGCGACTCTGTTTTCCGTTTGTTCTACGATACCATTAAAGGTGGTGACTATCGTGCCCGCGAAGCCAACGTTCACCGTTTGGCCGAAGTGAGCAATAACATCATCGACCAGTGTGTGGCACAAGGCGTTCCGTTTGCCCGCGAATACGGCGGTTTGCTCGACAACCGTTCGTTCGGTGGAGCTCAGGTAAGCCGTACATTCTACGCCAAAGGACAAACCGGTCAGCAATTGTTGCTGGGCGCTTACCAGGCTTTGATGCGCCAGGTAAACGAAGGAACCGTAAAAATGTACACTCGTACCGAATTGGTTGACATCGTAATTGTTGACGGCAAAGCTCGTGGTATTATTGCCCGTGACCTTGTAACCGGCGAATTGCAACGCCATTTCGGTCACGCAGTTGTTTTGGCAACCGGTGGCTACGGAAATACGTTCTTCCTTTCGACCAACGCCATGGGATCGAACGGATCGGCTGCTATTAAAGCTTTCCACAAAGGTGCCATGTTTGCCAACCCATGTTACGCTCAGATTCACCCAACCTGTATTCCGGTTCACGGCGAATTCCAGAGTAAACTGACATTGATGTCGGAATCGTTGCGTAACGATGGCCGAATCTGGGTTCCAAAGAAAAAAGAAGATGCCGAAGCTATCCGCGCCGGCAAAATGAAACCAACACAAATAAAAGAAGAAGACCGCGACTACTATTTGGAACGTCGTTATCCCGCATTTGGTAACCTTGTGCCTCGCGACGTTGCTTCGCGCGCAGCCAAAGAACGCTGCGATGCTGGCTACGGTGTTGGTGCTACAGGTTTGGCTGTGTACCTCGATTTCAAATCTTCGATCGAACGTTTAGGTCAGAAAGTAATTGAAGAGCGCTACGGAAACTTGTTCCAGATGTACTACAAAATCGTCGACGAAAATCCATACGAAACACCAATGATGATTTATCCGGCTATCCACTACACCATGGGTGGTATCTGGGTTGATTACGAATTGCAAACAACTATCCCAGGTTTGTTCGCTGCCGGTGAAGCCAACTTCTCCGATCACGGCGCTAACCGTTTGGGTGCTTCGGCATTGATGCAAGGTTTGGCCGACGGATATTTCGTGTTGCCATACACCATTCAGAACTATTTGGCTGATGACATTCGCACACCGCGCATGACTGGCAACGAACCTGAATTCGTTGAAGCTGAAAAGGCTGTGAAAGCCCGTTTCGAAAAGCTGATGAGCATTAAAGGTAACCGTTCAGTTGACAGTCTGCACAAAGAATTAGGCTTGGTGATGTGGGATTTCGTTGGAATGGGCCGTACTAAGGAAGGTTTGGAACATGCCATCCAGCGCATTGCTGAAATCAAGAAAGAATTCTGGAGCAATGTTCGTATCCCCGGAAATACAACCGGTATGAACATTGAATTGGAAAAAGCCAGCCGTTTGGCCGATTTCATCGAAATTGGCGACCTGATGGCCCGCGACGCCCTCAACCGCGAAGAATCTTGCGGTGGACATTTCCGCGAAGAATATCAGACTGAAGAAGGCGAAGCACTTCGTCAGGACGATAAATTTGCTTACGTGGGCTGCTGGGAATACAAAGGCGAAAACGCTGAACCGGAACTTCACAAAGAAGAATTGGTTTACGAAGCTGTGAAAATGGTTCAACGTAATTACAAATAATGGCTTTTTAAAAGGAGATCAATCATGGAAAAAACAATAAATCTTACGCTTAAGGTTTGGCGTCAGAACGGTCCCAGAGAAAAAGGCCGTTTCGAAACCTACAAGGTTGACAAAATTTCAACCGACAGCTCGTTCCTCGAAATGATGGACATTTTGAACGAACAGCTGATCAGCGAAAACAAGGAACCGGTTGCTTTCGACCACGACTGTCGCGAAGGTATCTGCGGAATGTGTTCGTTGTACATCAATGGCCGTCCACACGGACCAGACGACGATGTAACCACTTGCCAGTTGCACATGCGCAAATTCAAAGATGGCCAGACAGTTACCATCGAGCCCTGGCGTTCGGCTGCTTTCCCTGTAATCAAAGACTTGATCGTTAACCGCAGCGCTTTCGACCAGATTATCGCTTCTGGTGGTTATGTATCGGTTAGCACAGGTGGTGTTCCGGATGCAAACGCTATTCCAATCGCCAAGGTTGACGCTGACGAGTCGATGGACGCAGCTTCGTGTATTGGTTGCGGCGCCTGCGTTGCAGCTTGTAAAAACGGATCGGCTATGTTGTTCGTTTCAGCAAAAGTGAGCCATTTGGCTTTGTTGCCGCAGGGTCGCGTTGAAGGTGCCCGTCGTGCCAAAGCGATGGTTGCCAAAATGGACGAACTGGGCTTCGGTAACTGTACCAACACCGGCGCCTGCGAAGTGGAATGCCCGAAAAACATTTCATTGTCGAACATCGCCCGTTTGAACCGCGAATTCTTAAGCGCCAAACTGAGAGACTAATCGTTATTCGTTATCAAATACCAAAAGCCCCGGAGATTCAGTTCTTCGGGGTTTTTTATTGGTATTCTATCCTTTATTGATCAAATTCTGCAAAATAATCGCTGAAAATCAGAAACTTGACTCTGAAGTCAGAGACACATTTTACTATCCATCTGACATACAAAAACAGACCATTTTAGTCCCAACCAATTCAGTTTATCAGCAATTATCTGTTAATATTCAACTCCATTTTCGCGACATGAAATTGATATACAGAACATTACGATACTTTTTAAACATTTCTCTGTTGATTAGTTCTTTTGCGAATGCCCCAAAATTGAACCTGCAATTTGTATATTCGCAATAGTGTACTAAAAACCCACTTTATGCCCTACAGGAGATTACCGAATACAGATGTTGCCAGGCTTCGCGCCATTGAGGCCGGACTGGACCTTGGTAAGAAAACCGCTCTCAAAAAGTTGGCGTTCAGCCAGCAAACTCTCGAAAAACTGCAAACGTTTTACCCTCATTTTCTGGGAGCTATTCGTCAGCTCAACCTTTCGAAACAAAACCAGTTCGAACGGTCGAAAGAATACGGGGAAATTTTCAGGAAATCGAAACTCTATTTATCGCATTTTCTTCAGGTTGTTAATTTTGCCATCCTGCGTGGAGAAATGAAACCTGAAGTGGTTGAATTTTACGGATTAAAGGCCAATTCAAAAGCAACCCCTCCGCTAAATCTCGAAGCAAATGTGATGACTTGGGGAGAGCGTATCATTGAAGGAGAGCAAAAGCGTATCAAAAGTGGAGGAAGTCCCGTTTATAGCCCATCAATTGCATTGGTAAAGGTGCATTACGAAGAATTTGTTGAAGCTTACAGGCATCAGAAAATGCTTCAGAATATAACCAACCGGGCATCGATGAAGGTTGCTGAACTTCGGGAGCAAGCCGACGAACTAATTCAGGAAATGTGGAACGAAGTGGAAGCTTCGTTAGCTCATTTATCTGATGAAGAACGCAGAGAAAAAGCATCGGAATACGGGATTGTATATGTTTACCGTGCTTCTGAACAGAAAAAGATGGAAGTCGAGAACCTTCAGCAAAGTATTGTCTTTTCCTAATACAAAAATCAATCAATTCGTTATGCCTGTGAATCTGTCTGGTTTGCGGGCATTTTTCTTTTGGTAATCTCAGTTCGGTAAACAAGGTAAAGCAACCCGCTTACTGCCAGAACACTGAATATTACCCACGGAATCTGTTCCGGAACAGTTCCCCACTCTTCAACATCGTTTGTGATCACGCCTTTCCCTATCAGAAAATAGCCTAAAACACCCATCAAATTGTTGACGAAATGCGCAACAATGGGAACCCACATGGTTCCTGTCCATACTAGAAGATATCCGAACATCGCTCCAAGCAACAATCGGGGCAGAAAACCATAAAATTGCATGTGCATGGCACTGAACAGAAAGGCAGTAATCCAGATACCCAAGTGGTGATTGCGAGTCCAGTTTGAGAAAATCCGCTGAAAAACACCCCGAAACATCAGTTCTTCGCCAAGAGCAGGTAAAACGGCAATCATGAAAATATTAAACATCAGCCCTGAAAAGCCATCCACCAGCATAAACTTTTCAATCATCACCTTTGCACCTTCTTCCATGTTTTTCATCCAACTTTCCAAACCTGAAAACGATTCGGGCAGACTCATTTTACTGTTTATGTCGCCCAGAAAATTGATAGATGGAATAACCGCCAGCAAGCAAAGACTTGCGAGTAAATATGACCGCAAATTAGTTGTGCGATTCATTTTAAGATACTCACTTATATTTCCATCATACAAACGGCTGATGACGAAGGGAGGAAAAACAAAAAGTCCTACAGACTGAATGACCTGAAGATACTTCATGAAGTTAAGCCCTTCCGGAGAATCAAGACTCATTTTTGACATAACACTAGTCAGGTTCTCCAACCCGTAAAATGGCAATGCCGCAATCATTCCGGCAACCATAAACAAGAAAACCGACGCCACCATTACAAATACGGCAAACATCAGTTGGCCAAAGGGTTTCATGTCCCGAAAAGCAGAAAAATCCATAGGTTTACTTTTTGTTCCGAACAAAGATACATTTCTGAAAAGCAAATCAAAAAGTCCGGAGTGATTCCGGCTGATCAATAAAATAGATTACTTGCCGATTTACTATTCCTGATCTATCAATGCTTCAATTTCGCGCAAATGCAACTCAAAATGAGGCAGGTAACCTTCAATATTCTGGCGTAGCGAAATCAAGCGATCTTCTTCACCACTAATCCATTGATGGTCAAGCCTTGAATCATCAACATTCCGGACAACATGCACCAGATGAAGGTTGGCATATTTCCAAAGTTGAACCAGGTTATACCAGTTTTCGTGCTGATAATTCTGAATGGCAATCCATCTGTCATTATTGCCATTGGTTGCATAGTTCGGATAAGTCATTGGCGTTTCACGGTACTGCAAATGCACAATCCGGTGGGTGTTATTCGAAACCGAATCGTACAAATGACCCAGAATTTGCCGAATGCTACGGTTCTGGCTGTTCCGACGTTTACTGATAGTTTCTTCGTGAAGCGACAATAATCGGGGTTCCCAAACTTCCAGTAACTGAAGTATTGACTGACAAGCGTTTTCAAAGGAGTTCATGGCAACTTATTTTTTGTGCAAAATACAATAATCGAACAGAAAACAGCCCGAAAAAGCTTAGAAATTTGACTTTCAGAAAAAAAATGTACTTTTGCGCCGTGCTTTCATGTTGAAAGCCGTGTACTTGGTAACCACGTAAAAAACAAGAAAATGAAAAATTCTGTATCTGTATTATTTATGCTTGCGGGCATATTGTTTGCCACCTGCCTTTTAATTTCCAACATCCTTGCTACCAAAATCCTGATGATCGGTCCGTGGTCGGCCCCGGCTGGAGTGTTGATTTTTCCGGTTGCTTATATCCTGAACGATGTAATCACTGAAGTGTGGGGATTCACCAAAGCCCGCCTGATTATCTGGACTGGTTTTGCTGTGAATGTGTTGGCCGTTGTATTTTTTACCGCCGGAATTGTTATTCCCGGAGCGCCTTTCTGGCAAAATCAGGAAGCTTTTGCGACCATTTTAGGCAACACGCCACGCATTGTATTAGCTAGTTTGAGTGCCTACCTGATTGGTTCGTTCCTGAATGCTTTTGTGATGAGCCGCATGAAGGTTTTAACCAAAGGAAAGGGCTTTTCGGCAAGAGCCATTTTATCGACCTTGGCTGGCGAGAGCGCCGATTCGTTAATTTTCATCAGTATAGCGTTTACCGGAGTATTTCCGTTTGGTGTGCTGATCACAATGATTTTCACTCAGGCAATGATCAAAACCGTATATGAAATTTTGATCCTACCAGTGACCATTTGGGTCGTCAATTTCGTGAAACGCGTTGAAGGCGTTGATACATTCGACACGAATCTGTCATACAATCTTTTCAGAGTAAAAGAAATTTAGAAAATGAGTAAAGCATTGGTCGTTTTTTCCGGCGGACAAGACTCAACAACTTGTCTTTTCTGGGCTTTGAAGAATTTTGATGAAGTGGAAACGCTCTGTTTTGACTACGGGCAGCGCCACCGCATTGAGGAAGAGGCGGCACGTTCGATTGCCGAAAAAGCAGGAGTGCCTTTCACGTTGCTAAACCTCGATTTGCTGAAACAAATCACCCACAATTCGCTGACCGATCAGGCGATGGATGTGGAAGAAAACAAACCGGATAACCGTCCGCCAAACACCTTGGTTGAAGGGCGCAATATGCTTTTCCTGACCTTTGCCGCCATATTTGCCAAAGGGAAAGACATTCCGAATTTGGTAACCGGTGTTGGACAGGCTGATTACAGTGGTTATCCCGATTGCCGCGACGAGTTTATCCGTTCGCTAAACCAAACGTTGAACCTGTCGATGGACTATGAATTCGCTATTCACACGCCATTGATGTGGAAGACGAAGGAAGACATTTGGGCGCTGGCTGATGAATTGGGCGTTTTCGACCTGGTTCGCACCGAAACCGTAACCTGCTACAACGGCATTAAAGGCGACGGCTGCGGTCATTGCCCCGCCTGCCAGTTACGCCGGAACGGATTGGAAAGCTATCTGGAAAAAAGAACAGACGTTAGATTTTAGACTTGGAATTTGAAACTTTAAACTTGGAACAATACGATGAGCAATTTAAAAAACCTCGGAAACCAAAGCAAATACCTGTTCGATTACAGCACCGAAATGCTCGAAAGCTTCGACAACAAACATCCGGAGAACGACACTTTTGTGAAGTTCAATTGCCCAGAATTTACAAGCCTCTGCCCCATCACCGGACAGCCCGATTTTGCAACCATTTACCTGAGTTATATTCCCGACCAAAAACTGGTTGAAAGCAAAAGTTTGAAGTTGTACCTCTTCAGTTTCCGCAACCACGGCGCTTTTCACGAAGATTGCATCAACATCATCATGAAAGACCTGATTAAGCTGATGGAACCAAAATACATTGAGGTTTGGGGGAAATTTCTGCCACGCGGCGGACTGAGCATTGACCCGTATTGCAATTACGGCAAGCCCGGCACCAAATATGAGCAGATGGCTGAGTATCGCCTGATGAATCACGATTTATATCCTGAAAAGATTGATAATCGGTAAATCGTGCCTATATTATTTCGTGGGGCTTTGCCCCAAACCCCAATTCCTTTTTTGTCTTGACACAAAAAAGGAATCAAAAAAAGTCAAGGCTTGGCCCGCTTCGCACGAAAAACTAGCGCTTGACGGCTAAATCTTTTAAACTCGCCTTCGGCTCAAACAGAAAAGATTTTTTAACGCCGTCTTCACTTGTTTTTCGGTTCACCGGCCAAGGCCGATCAGGAGAAAAAGCGCTTAGGTAAAAAAGAATAATACAAAATAAAAATGGATTCTTGCTTTCGGCAGGAATCCATTTTCGTTTTATTGTTGTGTGGTGAATTAGAACTCGGCATTCTTTGGTGTGCGTGGAAAAGCAATCACGTCGCGGATGTTTCCCATTCCGGTTACAAACAACAGCAAGCGTTCGAAACCTAAACCGAACCCTGCATGTGGAACTGTTCCAAAACGGCGGGTATCGAGGTACCATTCCATTTCGTGTGCCGGAACGCCCATTTCGTTCATGCGGGTAACCAGTTTGTCCAAATCTTCCTCGCGCTGCGAACCGCCGATAATTTCGCCAATTCCGGGGAACAAAACGTCCATGGCAGCAACCGTTTTTCCATCGGCATTTTGCTTCATATAGAACGCTTTGATTTCCTTCGGATAGTTGATCAGGATCACCGGTTTTTTGAAATGCTTTTCAACCAGATAGCGCTCGTGTTCGCTCTGCAAATCGGTTCCCCAGTCAACCGGGTACTGGAACTTGTTCTTTTTATAGTGGTTCGAGTTTTTCAGAACGTCAATGGCTTCAGTATAAGGCAAACGGATAAAGTCGTTCTCCAACACAAAGCGCAATTTCTCAATCAGTTCCATCGAACGCTCGTCCATCGGTTTGTTCTTTTCTTCTTCCTGAAGGCGTTTGCTCAGGAATTCGAGGTCTTCCATGCAATTATCGAGCGCATATTTAATCAGCGATTTCAGGAAATCTTCAGCCAAATCCATGTTGTCCTGGAGTTCGTAGAAAGCCATTTCAGGCTCAATCATCCAGAATTCGGCCAGGTGACGGGCAGTGTTCGAGTTTTCGGCGCGGAAAGTTGGTCCGAAGGTGTAAATCTCGCCCAAAGCAGTTGCACCCAACTCGCCTTCCAACTGACCAGATACCGTCAGGTTGGTCGATTTTCCGAAGAAATCCTGCGAGTAATCAATTTTGCCATCTTCCAACAGTGGCGGATTTTTGGGATCAAGCGTGGACACGCGGAACATTTGTCCGGCACCTTCGGCATCCGATCCGGTGATCAGCGGCGTGTGCAGATAAACAAATCCGCGGTTGTTAAAATATTGGTGAATGGCAAAAGCCATGGCATGACGAATGCGGAAAACAGCGCTGAACGTAGCCGTGCGGAAACGAAGGTGTGCATTTTCGCGCAGGAATTCGAGACTATGCTTTTTAGGCTGAATCGGGTATTTTTCAGGATCGGCTTTTCCGTAGATCACAATCTCCGTAGCATTTAATTCAACCAACTGTCCGCTTCCTTGCGATGCCACTAAATCGCCGGTAATTCCGAGCGAAGTACTGGTATTAATGTCTTTCAGAAAGTCCTCTCCAAATTTCTCAACATCAGCAACCACCTGAAGATTATTGATGGTTGAGCCGTCGTTCAGGGCAATAAAATTGACATTTTTACTACCGCGTTTTGTTCTCACCCAACCTTTGACAAGCACTTGCTGGCCAACTAATTCGCCCTTCAGGACTTCTTTAATTTTCAGTCGTTTCATACTGTTTTTATTTGCTGATTGTATATTTTTCTATAGTTTACAAAAATATGTTTTTCTGCCTGAAATCCCGATCGACTCCCGATAAAATGGATTCAGGTTATATAAAATTAAGATTCTGAACGAAGATACCCCTTCAAAAAATTAATTTCCGATTTTAATTTGTTCGATTTGAGCCGAAAGCTCCTGCCAGGTTTCCTCAGGAATTTTGGCGCCAACAACCTCAACTACTTTTCCGGCAAGCAACGAACCGAGTTTTCCGGCTTTTTCCAAATCCAGATTTTCAGAAATACCATACAGTACTCCTGAAGCATAAATATCGCCGGCACCCGTGGTATCAACACTTTTCGCCGGAATGGCATCGATGCGGATTACGTTTTCTCCATATTTAATTAATGAGCCGTGAGCCCCGAGTTTCACAATAGCCAGATCACACATTTCAGAAATGGCATGAAGCGCCTCTTCAGGTTGCTTGCCGGTTAAGGCAATGGCTTCGTCCTCATTGGCAAAAACGATATCGACATATTCGCGAATGATCCGGTTCAGAAAGTCGATGTTGGCTTCAACAATGTTGAAACTGGCCATATCAATCGACACCAGCAAACCTTCACTTTTGGCAACTTTCAGCGCGGCTTCAATTAACGAATGGTTTTGCACCAGGTAACCTTCGATATGCAGGATGCCATATCCAGCAAAAATTTCAGGTTTCATTTCTTCTGCAGTAAGCTCCATTGCTGCGCCCAGGTAAGTTCCAAAGGTGCGTTCAGAGTCTGGGCTGATCAGCCCAGTTGCATGGCCGGTTCCTGTCTCCGAATAAAAGAAGTGCGTGTTTATTTTATTATTTTGGAAATCCTCCACATAAAAATTACCAAATTCGTCATCGGTAATCTTACCTATATAACCACAACTTCCGCCAAGTTTTGCAATTCCGTGCACTGTATTGGCTGCTGAGCCCCCAGTTTGAATAATTCGGGTATTAATTTTCGTCTCCTTTTTTATTTCGGCCGAAAGGACAGAATCGACCAGAGTCATACTTCCTTTGGGCAATCCAAATTTTTGTAACACAGAGTCATCCGTGATATTGATCAAAACATCGATCAGTGCATTCCCAATTCCGAGAATTGATTTTTGCTTGTTTGGCGCGCCAGTAAATGAATTCATGAGAAAAATTTTTTGCAAAAATATTTTTTCTTTTCGGAAAAGCTATTATTTTTGCATCGCTTTTAAAGCAAAACGGTAGTAGAAATACTGCTAAAGTTCTAAAAGAAAAAATTCTCTAGTAGCTCAGTTGGTTAGAGCGGCGGACTGTTAATCCGTAGGTCGTAGGTTCAAGTCCTACCTGGAGAGCCAATTAAAAACGCGTGAAATCATAGATTTCAGGCGTTTTTTGTTTATGTCAGAATCTGCTCCTTAAAAGAAGCTAGAAAGATAATATCACACTCCTTCCAGATTATTTGTGCTGTTTAAATTATACCTTTATGAGGAATAAAAGGAGAAAATATTTATGGCTATTGTAAAGGTTATAATATTGTCCGTTATACTACTGGCTCTAGCACTTTTAGGACTTGCAGTACAAATACTCTTTAAAAAAGGTGGAAAATTCCCCAACACGCACGTAGGTGGCAATAAGTATTTACGATCAAAAGGAGTAACCTGCATCCAGACTTATGATAAGATTGAACAATCTAAAGTAAAAAAGGAACTTCGCTTTAAAGATCTTACGCTTAATCATCCTAACAAATAACAAGTCTCCAGATTATTCCAAAGGTAAGTTTATCCACCAAAGTCATCAAACAGGATATTCTCACCAGGTACTCCCAGGTCATAAAGCATTTTATTTACTGCATTATTCATCATTGGCGGACCGCACAAATAATAATCAATTTCTTCAGGTTCATCGTGTTTACTTAAATACTCGTCGTATATAACCTGGTGAATGAAACCCTTATGCCCCGACCAGTTGTCTTCTGGTTGCGGATCAGAAAGTGCAAGGTAAAACGAGAAGTTTGGAAAATTCTCCTGGATATTCATAAATTCATCGTAATAAAAGACATCTCGCCAGGAGCGGGCACCATACCAGAATGTTATTTTTCGTTTAGTTTCCTTTACCGTGTGAAACAAATGGAAAAGATGTGACCGCATGGGAGCCATACCTGCACCTCCACCAATAAACATCATTTCATTATCGTTGTCCTTCAGGAAAAATTCACCATATGGTCCTGATATCGTTACTTTATCGCCCGGCCGACGGGAAAAAACATACGATGAACAGATTCCTGGATTAACCTTTTGAAATCCTCCCTTTAAACGATCAAAAGGCGGAGTGGCAATACGAATATTGAGCATGACAATATTCCCCTCAGCAGGATGATTAGCCATTGAATAAGCCCGAAATGTAGGTTCCGGATTTTTCATTTTAAGATCAAACATGCCGAACCGTTCCCATTCAGGACGGTATTCATCGCCAATGATCATTTCTTTAAAATCGACATCAATTTTAGGGACATCTATTTGAATATACCCACCTGACTTAAAGTTAAGATTTTCACCTTCAGGAAGTTTAACTACAAACTCTTTAATATAGGTTGCCACATTGTTATTGGAAACCACTTCGCATTCCCATTTTTTAACACCAAGAACATGCTCCGGAACTTTAATCTCCAGATTTTCCCTGATTTTGACCTGGCAACCCAACAGATCGG
>JAJZSZ010000053.1 GCA_021849365.1 Bacteroidota bacterium
AATGCCCAGGCATTGTTTAAGGATTGTCTTTGTACTCATAGCTGTCTTTTTAGTTGTTAGATCGTTGATATAAAGAGATATTATCCCACCGTCCATCCTCATGTACTACGCAGGCTCGAAGTTTAAACAACGGCTTAAAATACTATCCGGACTCATGGATAAAGAAGACAGCAAAGGCAGGTTCTTGCATAGACTCATATCCCATTAAGATCGATAATGAAACTGAAAGTTGTGTTTGATGCTCTTCCGCTGCATCTCTATATATCAATGACTTATTTTAATACACAGACAAAAATACAAACAGGCAATGGCAGAGGTAGGTATAATCTTGCTATGCATACAACGGATTATTCGATGTTGCAGGTTTGTGCACGATACTCATTACCTCTCCCATGGCCCAAGTTTTTTAAATGTTGTGATATAAAAAAGAAAAAGCAGCAGAGGCAGATCCTTGCATAGACTCATATCCCATAAATCGATAATGGAACTGAAAGATGTGTTTGATGCTCTTCCGCTGCATCTCTATATATCAATAACTTAATTTAATAGTCAGACAAAAGTACAACCAGGCAATGGGCAGAGGCAGGTATAATCTTGCTATGCATACAACGGATTATTCGATGTTGCAGGTTTGTGAACGATACTCATTACCTCTCCCATAATCCTATTGTTTTAAATGTTGTGGTAAAAGTATGAGGCAGGTATAATCTTGCTATGCATACAACGGATTATTCGATGTTGCAGGTTTGTGAACGATACTCATTACCTCTCCCATAATCCTATTGTTTTAAATGTTGTGGTAAAAGTATGAGATGTGTTTTTGTATGCACAAAAACCTTTCATCTTGCCCGAAAGGACAACAGGCCATTCCTCATCTTTTGAAGGTTGATTCCCCACGTTGAACCGATTGAAGCAGAAACAATAGATACTACAGGAACCATAGGAACAACAGAAATCATTAAGTAATCCATGCGCCCTAAATTATCCGATACTGAAAAACGAACGTTCAAGCTCATTATCAGGCTCACCAAAGCTGAAAAGCTTGGGTTGCAAAACCTGACTAAACAGGGAAAGTATGCCTGCACGAGTGATTATATACGGAACAAGATATTTGATCAGTCAAAACGAAAAGAGATCTCGCTGGATGACCAGGCTAAGGAAGAACTCAAAAATCTGGATTATGAGCTGAATAAAATTGGGGTGAACCTGAACCAGCTTTCCAAACGGATGAATTCATTTTCCGGGTACAATGTTGGCGACAATGATCGGAAACTTTTAATACAGGCTTTTGAGATGATGCGAGATTGCTTGATTACCCTTCAGGATCTTCTTCACTAATTTTTTCACTGAGCCGTCAGAGCTTCATTTATGATTATAAAGATCACCAGGCTTGCAGTAAATAAAATGCTTTGTTTTACTACGAGCGAAAAGTCGAACGACATTTTGCTTTCTTTTACCAAAGTAGAAATACTACTGAGATGAATCCTTTTCTGGGAGATAAGAATGCCCGTTATCAGATTTTCAAGGAGATTGAAGATCGGAATACCCAGTGAAAAAGCCAGGCCTGCATATATCAGTTAATCCGACAGTCTCTGATTTGGTCCGGTTGGGTGATACCGGTATCAAAACTGAGATCGGTAACCTGATGAAACATTTGGGCTGTGGAAATTAGCCTCACCTGGTCTATAAACACGCTGGTCTGGAGCGGGTGCATTTTCATATTGTATCTACCGGTATCGATTGTGTTATAAGAAAGAAGATTATCGTTTCTGAAAACAAAACTGCTAACCTAGGAAACCGCATGTTTTTATGTACATTACCTGCTTACGGCATATACGTTCACCAATTCCGAAATATTTATCTCGACAAAATTGAGTTTCATTTGCTACAACTCGATGCCCGCCAGGCTTTGGTGTTCGACGATGCTGAGGATTTAACTCTTACTGCATTTAGAACCGATCTTTTTACAGGACTGGAACAGACAAAAAAGAAGCATTCGTCTGTAAAGATTATGAAATAATACGAGGTTGCCGAATAAAGTGGGGTTTTGCATTTTTCGGTCATACCAACCGACATCAAATATACTAAAGGCACTTAACCCCTTCATTTAACAGTCTTTCCATTTTCTGTCAAATGTCGAGATATATACGAATCTATTTTTCGATTAATCAAAAGCGCTCCCTTATTTTTAGTCTGAAAAGTTCAGTCTGTTCTGACGTGTTATAATATAATTTATAATTTTGTGCTTTATACTAAACTTTTTGAAGAACCAACCTAACATACAAGGCCTCCTTGAGCGGATAGGCGAGAGGGATGACGAGCAGGCATTTCAGCTATTGTTTGAGATGATTGCCGATGGTTTGTACCGGTTTGCTTTTTCAATTCTAAAGAATAAGGAGTTATCAGAAGAAGCTGTTTCTGATGTGTTTTTTAAGCTTTGGCTTCATCGTGCCAAACTCGCCGACATTGAAAATTTCAAGGCTTATATTTTTACTTCAGTTAGAAATATTTCGCTCAATTACCTCGACCGCGAAAAACGTGCGAAAGCTGTTTTGCTCGAAGAGATTACCGTACCAATGCCCATCGATGAGATTTGCCCTGAATCAGAACTGATTACCAAAGAGCTAAAAGAAGCTATCTCGCATGCCATCGATAATTTGCCAGAACGATGTAAGCTCATTTATATTCTGGCCAAAGTCGAACAACTGAAATACAAAGAAATAGCCCAGATATTGGATATTTCGGTGAAAACCATTGACAACCAATTAACTATCGCTATTCGAAAAATCGGAGACGAAATTCAGCGCTATCTGGGAGAAGATCGTACCTCTGAACGATTTACCGTTTTGCTTCACTTATTTTTACCAGCGAATTAAAGGCCAATTAAATTTTTCTAAAAAAAATTCGTTTCGTTTAGGGGATTGATTTGAAATTACTGTTTATGCAATTAAACAAACGAATTCATTGCATGAACAACGATAAAATCTGGTCACACGTTAGCCGAAAGCTTACCGGAGAATATGTGCCTGAAGACAGCAGCCGGTTTGACGATTGGCTTAACGAAAAAGAAGTTAATCAGAAAACTTACGATATACTTAGCGAGGTATGGGAATATCAGAGCCCAACCAAAGATCAGCATCGTTCACTTTTTGAATCAATCAAACGACGAATTACTGTACTCGAATTAAAACCTCATTCCAGAATTCAATATCCAATTTGGTTCAAAGTTGCTGCTATGGTATTTGTGTTCATTGTTAGCAACTTTATGGTGTACTATTTCTCAAAATCATCGGTGGAAGAGAAAGCATCCGTTGCCTGGCATGAAATTGTTGTACCGCGGGGCAACCGAATGAAAATAGTATTACCGGATAGTACCAGCGTGTGGCTCAACAACGAAACCCGTTTCAAGTATGCATCGGATTACGGAACAAACCGTCAGGTCGAGCTTTCGGGCGAAGCTTATTTCGATGTTAAACACGACGAAAAACACCCGTTTATTGTGCACATCGGCGATCAGCAAATACGGGTTCTGGGAACTCGGTTTTCGGTCAATGCATATCCTGAAGACCGGATAATTGAAACTTCGCTTGTTTCAGGATCGGTTAAGTTTGAAAGCAACAGTAAAATCGATGGCAAATCGGAGCACATGCTCAAATCTGGATACAGTCTGTATTACGATAAGGTAAACAACAGTATATCAACCGCTAAAATACAATCGTCTTATTATTCCTACTGGGAAAATGGAGTTTACTCCTTCAAGGACGAAAGCCTTGAAAGCCTTGCGGTTAAAATTAAGCGGATTTTCAATATTGAAGTTGTTTTTCAAGATGATTTCCTGAAAACGAAAACTTACACCGGGGACATTAACATCAACGACAATATTTACATTTTCATGGAAGCCATCAGGAGAACTTCCGTTGAACCAATCGAATATAAATTCAATAAAAATATAATCTATGTAAAACTGAAAAAATAACGCAGTACAAAACAAAAAAGAAGGCAGAAACTGCGTCAACAATTTCCGCCTTTTCAGTGAAGCGCGTCAACACTTCACTAACAATTTAATTCAAGCATTAAGTCATTAACTTAACATTTCAAATTTATGAAAAAAAAATCAAGATGGAGAGATTATATCTGTAATCCAGCCATTAAAAAACTAATTCTTATGAGTAAGATAACGTTTATCTTGTTTTTTGTAGGTCTTCTGCAAGTTTCAGCGATGAGTTATGCACAATCAACTAAGCTAAACCTCAAATTATCAAATGCTTCGCTGGTTGAAGTTTTAGATAGAATAGAACAACAGAGCGAATTCCGTTTTTTTTATGACAATTCACAAGTCGATTTAAAACAAAAAGTTACAATCGACATAACAGACCGGAAAATTGATGACGTGTTGAATGATATATTCAGAAATACCAACATCACATTTGAGGTGGTTGACAGAAGAATCCTGGTTACCAGCAAAGGTGCTAACCCAATGGTACAAGTTCAGGGCCTTTTAAAAGTTACAGGAGTTGTCACCAATTCCCTGGATAACCAGCCAATTCCTGGAGTTGCCGTGATGGTAAAAGGAACTTCGGTTGGTGCTATTACAGATATTGAAGGGAAATATTCCATAAATATTCCACAGGCAGGCAAAACCTTGAGCTTCAGTTTTGTGGGAATGAAACCACTTGAAATTGCAATAGAAAATAAATCGGTTATCAATGTGCAGATGCACGAAGATGTTGTGGGTGTTGATGAAGTTGTTGTTATCGGTTATGGTACCCGTCAGAAAAAAGATCTTACCGGATCGGTTTCTCAAATTAGTTCAGAAGAATTATCAAGAGAAGTAAAAATGTCGCCTCAGCTTTCCATTCAGGGAAAAATGGCCGGGGTTTATATCTCAAATACCGGAAGTGACCCAACAGCCCGCCCTAATGTGCAGGTTCGTGGTATTGGTACTCTTGGTTTTAACGATCCTTTGTATGTAATTGACGGTATCCCACTCACCGAAGGAGGGGCCTCATCAAATAATGCCGGATTACAGGATATGCGCACCAGTATTAATGTTTTCAGCTTGATTAATCCTAACGATATTGCTTCGATTTCGGTGTTGAAAGATGCCTCAGCTACTGCAATTTATGGTGTGCGTGCATCAAATGGCGTTATACTGATCCAAACCAAACGGGGTAGCGAAGGCAAGCCCAAAGTAAATTTTACGGCCAGTTATGGTATTCAGAATATTAGTAAGCGGTATGATGTAATGTCAGTAAAAGATTATGTTGCGGCTCATCTTGAAGCTTGGAGCAACAATAAATCAGTAACTCCAAATCCAACTTATTACAGGTACTACAATTCAGCTTCACCTGAATATCTTGGAAACAGTCAAAGTTATACAAATGATTGGGTAAATGCCGGCCTGGTAAAAAATGCAGCTGTTCAGGATTATAACCTTAACGTATCAGGGGGTACAAAAATGTCCACCTATTCAGTTGGTGCAGGCTATGCCAGCCAGGAAAACGCTGTGGCTTACAGTAAATTCGACCGCTACTCGGTGTATATGAATTCAGATCATAAAATTACTGATTGGATGAAAGTTGGTGAATCATACCGTTTTATTTATTCAAAAAATGATGTTAAAGGAGGTACAGGCGGTGTTAGCGCTGCATTTAATGCTCCTTGGCAGCCTGTTTACGACCCTGCTGATCCAACTGGTTATGCTCGTCCGGGTCGCATTGTAAACAATTCATTTCAGTCGTTTGGCTACGGCAACTCAACACGCGATACGCCGGGAAGATCCGAATACATGAAAAGTGTTTTCAACATTATGCGCAATATGGGTACTTTTTATGCTGAAATTACTCCAATTAAGGATCTTCGATTGAGAGGAACCATGAGTTTTGACTATTCAACGAATTCAAATGAATCATTTAACAACATGGAACGCGGGTTATATGAAGCCCAGCGCGGAACTTTGTACGACGTAAATGGAAATACCTATCGGAAAAGAGATAATGTTAACAGCAACATCGTTAAAGAATTTTTGATTGGTTACAACAAGAAATTGGGTAAGCACAGCTTCGATTTGGTACTGAATGCTATGGATCAGAAAGTCAACTGGCTTATTGAGCAAAAAAGTATTGATAATCATTCTCCGCTACCTAATTGGGAACAGCGCCGCATTGATGAAGGCTGGCCTCAGACCGATAAAGGATTGTTTATTAATCGGATGCCGTCAGGATTACAAGGCTATATGGGCCGACTCAGTTACAACTTCAACAGCAAATATTATCTCGATGCAACTGTTCGCCGCGACGGAACCTCGAAATTTGGTCCGGGCTATAAATGGGGAACATTCCCATCATTTGCCGGTGCATGGCGCATCTCTTCTGAAAATTTCATGAAACCTCTTACCTGGCTTAATGATCTAAAATTACGTGCCGGATGGGGACAAACCGGTAACCAAGAAACGCGCGATTTCGCTTATTTATCGCTGGTAAACTTTAACCCGAAATATGCCCTCGGTTCGTCGGGGCTCGATGCCGGTGAAGGAAATATTGTTCCGGCAGCTGCACTTGGCGACTTTCCAATCGTTGACATGAGCTGGGAAACATCGACAAACCTGAACTTTGGATTCGATGCCATCTTATTAAATAATAAAATGACATTTACTTCTGATTATTACCACCGCACAACCGATGGCATTTTGCAAACAATTGATATTCCATGGGTGATTGGTGCATTGACTAATCCGGTTGTAAACCTGGCTTCTGTTGTAAATAGCGGGTTTGAGTTCCAGGTTGGTTATTCCGACAAAATAGGCGAATTGGGCTATAACATTACTGCCAACTTAACAACCGTAAAAAATAAGGTTGCAAGGCTGTACCGGAAACGTCCGTCAGAAAATAACAACTTACGTATTGAAGAAGGCTATTCAATGAACTATATTTTCGGATATAAAACTGATGGCATTTTCCAAACAGCGCAGGAAGTAGCTGATTGGCTTTCGAAAAACAACGATCCTGGTTATACTTCTCAAAAAGCACCCGGGGATGTCCGTTATGTCGATATAAACAGTGCACCAACAGCTGCTGACGGCACTGATGCCTATGTACATTATGCTCCCGATGGCAAAATTAACTCATACGACCGAACTTACCTCGGCAAAACAATTCCTGGATATTTCTATGGATTCAATGTTGAGCTAACTTATAAGAATTGGGATGCCAGTCTGAATTTCCGAGGCGTTGGCGATGTTCAGCGGATTAGAACCGATGGTAAACTTTCGATTGGGGCTGGCGGAGCTAATTTCCTCGAAGTTTATAACAAACGTTGGACAAGTACAAACCCATCGACCACAATACCTCGCGCGATTGAAGGAGACCCTTCAGGAAATAACCGTATTTCGGACCGAATGGTTGAAGACGCTGGTTTCCTTAGGTTTCAGAATTTTCAGATTGGCTATAATTTCAAAGGTGGAGTGTTAAACAAAATGGGTGCAAGCAATATGCGTTGTTATGTTTCTGGATCAAACTTGTTTGTGATGACTCCTTATACCGGACTTGATCCAGAGAACGATACAACCCCAACTACATTCTCAATTGGTGTAAATGTGAATTTTTAACCTGAAATAATTGAAGTGATGAAAAATATTAAAATACAATTTAGCATATTCCTATTGTTTGTATTGTCATTTACAGCATGCAACGAATCGACGATAGAATTGAATCCGATTGGAGATACTGAAGCGGGTTTCTTTCAGAACGAATCGCAAATGAATCAGGCGGTTATGGGAATCTATCAGAAAATCAATTTCTTTTACTCATTCAGAGGTAGTTCGTGGATTACAGGCGTGGTATTATTGCCTGACGATGACCTTACCACCCAAGGAGGACACGAATTCGAAAATTTTGTTGGGATGAATAGTAGTAATGGTTCTCTTGGATCATACTATCGCTATGGATATCAGCTTATTGCCAGGGCAAATACTGTTCTGCAAAAGATTGAAGAAAATAAGGATATTGCTTATAAACTTAAACCTGAACTAAAAAACTACCATCGTGGTGAAGCGCTTTTCCTTCGTTCCTGGATGTATTTTCGATTATGGAATATCTTCGGAAATGCTGCTCCGCTGGTTAACGAACGCATTACCAGTTTAAAAGATGCATATCCGCCTAGTTGTACCGGAACACAAATGCTCGACCAGGCAATAAAAGACCTGCAGGAAGCCTCAACCTTGCTGCCTGCCTCATGGGATGCTGCAAATAAAGGCCGTGTAACTAAAAATTCTGCCCTGGGTCTGGCTGGTAAAATATTGGTTTACAGAGGAACTGTAAATAAACAAAATGCTGATTTCACGGCTGCAATTACAGCTTTTAATGGTATTTCAGGTGCATCACTGATGCCCAATTATGGAGATAATTTTGATGCTACTAAAGAAAACAATGCGGAATCACTTTTTGAGTTTCAGTCTAACGATCAAGCACAGGAAACAAATCCATTTCTGAATAACGATGATTTCTCAGTTGTGGGTGAGATGGGCGCATATTTTGGTTTTTACAGCCAGTCGCCAAGCTGGATTGGATCAAATTTTTACACAGCTACCGAATCCTTCAAAGGTGCGCTTGAACCTGGAGATCCACGAAATCAGTTTATTATAAATTCGGCAGCTCCTGACTTGAAAAATGTGGTTAAGTATATTAAGAACGGAAATCGTGTAGGTAGTTGGGCAAGCGATTATAATATCCAGCAAAACAACGTTCGGATGTTGCGCTACGCCGATATTCTTTTGCTCAAGGCCGAGGCATTAGTCCGCAGTGGTGGAAGTAAAAGTGAGGCGATTGGTTTGATTAACCAAATTAGGCAAAGGGCTCGTAAATCCAATATCAATGGACCTGAAGCAACTGTTCCAGCTGACCTGAATACTTCGGAAACAGATACAAATACTATTCTGGAATGGATTTTCAAAGAAAGAAGAATAGAGTTGGCTTTTGAAGAAGGTAATCGTTGGTACGATCTTCGTAGAAGATCAATTGCCGGTGAAATAAATCTGGCAACCTGGAATTTTAGCTCCCTCAAACCCGATTTTAAATTTCAGAGTTTCAACATTTCGTTTCCAATTCCACAGGGAGAAATTATTCAAAACTCTAATCTGGTTCAAAATCAGGGATATTAGTTGTTAGTTAGTATAAGTATTTTTTTTGAAAAAAAGCGGTGACAGGGCAATACTGTCATCGCTTTTCTTTAAAAAATTATAAACCTAAAGAACCAAGACTTTCTAATGAATAAAAATTGCTTCCATATCCAAATACTGCTTCTTCTGTCACTTCTCCTCTCGAGTTGTAAGAATGGCGAAGACAATCCGACTAACGATCCGATTGTAAGAGAACTAGTACTCCCAAAAGTTTCCATATTAATTGACCGATCCGTAAAATACCAAACCATAGATGGATTCGGTTTTTTCGGCGCTGCTGATGTATGGTGGGGCAGCCCTACTGCTATGTGGAATGATGCCTGGGGCGAAAAAGTGATCAGTGATCTGGGGATCACCATGTGGAGAAGTGAACTGTATCCTCCCGCCATTCCCGGAGCAAATCAGGATGCCGACTGGGACAAACAAAAACCAGTTGTTCAGGGCTTGAAGGCAAAAGCCGATAAATATAAAGTAAACCTAAAGTTTATTGCTACGGTTTGGAGTCCTCCAGCCGATTTGAAATGGACTTGTACAATGACTTGGGCTGGAGATGCCAATGCAACCAGGCAGGCTGGAAATGTATCAACAAAAAATGGTGGTACTTTAAATCCCAGTAAGTACACTGAATATGCCGATTGGTTAAAATCTCATTTGCAGTTGTACAAAGATGCTGGCGTTGATCTGTATGCTTTGAGCTTGCAGAATGAGTTAATGTTCAAGCAAACATTTAATTCTTGTACATATACAATTTCGTGGTACAACGATTTATTGGTTAATGTGGTTCCAAAAGTTAAAGCTGACTTCCCAAATGTTAAAATTTTTGGCGCTGAAAATATGCTCGACATGGAGGGTAAGGATGAAAATTGGCCATGGTTTTATCACTCAGGGGTAAAGGCAAATGCAGAAGCAGCAAAGAATCTTGATATTTTAGCCGTGCATGGCTATTCCGATGGTGTTGCTGCTTCTTCAGGATCGGCATTGGCAAAAATGTGGACCAATCATAAAGAACATTTTTCTGATCCAATGAAAAAGCAAGCGTGGATGACTGAAACTTCAGGATATACCGATTTATGGGAAAAATCGGGTGATAAGCCTGGCGCGTTGAATCTGGCAATGGATATGCATTGTGGCCTGTATTACGGGAATATGAGCGCATGGCTCTGGTGGCAGGGAAGTCAGGCAACTTCTGATGAATTCAGTTTGATGAGTGGCACTACAACAGGCAAAAAATATGCCGTTTCAAAACAATTTTATCGCTATATACGACCTGGTTCGGTCCGTATTAAAAGTACGACTGAAGATCCTGATTTCTTTGTAACCGCTTATGAAAACACTGCAAAAGGCACCCAGACAATTGTAATAATTAATGCCGGAAATGTTGCCAAAGCCATTTCCCTAACGGGTGAAGGTCTGGCATCCTCATTTAAAATGTACCGAACAAATTCAGCCAGCGAAAATTGCACTTTTATAAAAGATATAAATTCCGGTGCAGCTAACAACTTTCCAGTTCCCGCAAAAAGTGTGGTGACCTTGCAGGCTGGTGGCGATGAACTTTAATTGGAGTAGATTTATACCAATGAGAAGTTGATTACGAAATATGTCAATGGATAGAAAATTGACCCATTAACCTATCATGAAAAAGACCTTATTATTTATATTTTTCCTCCAGGTGGTATCTTTTCTTCAGGCTCAAAACCCGATTGTGCCGCCAGGTGTATACATCGCCGATCCGTCGGCACACCTATGGAAAGATGGCAAAATGTACGTTTATGGTTCCCGCGACGAAAGTCCTGATTATTATTGTTCCTGGAGTTATGATGTACTTTCTTCATCCGATTTGAAGACATGGGAAAGGCATGAAAACCGTTTTTCCAGCAGAGGTGCAAATGATCAGGTTTTATATGGCGATTTTGCATTATATGCACCTGATTGTCAGTATGCCAATGGTCGATACTATATGTACTATTGCCTGGCCAGTGGCAAGTCAACCGAAGGTGTTGCAACCAGCAAATCACCCGCCGGGCCATTTATAAATGGAACAAACATTAATGTTTTTGGTCATAATGAAATTGACCCCTGTGTATTTATCGATGATGATGGTCAGGCTTATTACATATGGGGGCAGTTCACAGCCAAAATGGCCAGGATGAAACCAAACATGATGGAGATTGATTCAACAACAATTAAAGACAATATTGTTACTGAAAAGGAGCATTTTTTTCATGAAGGCGGTTACATGGTAAAACGGAATGGAATCTACTATTTTGTTTACGCCCACATGGGGCGGTCCGGAAGGCCAACCTGTATTGGTTATGCCACAAGCAAATCGCCTATGGGGCCTTTTACATACGGAGGTGTCATTATCGATAATGACCATTGTGATCCGGGATGCTGGAACAATCACGGTTCAATCGCCGAATTCAATGGTAAATGGTACGTATTTTATCACCGTTCAACACATGGTTCAAACACCATGCGAAAAGCCTGTGTTGAGCCAATTACCTTCAATTCTGACGGGAGTATCAACGAAGTTGAAATGACGACGCAGGGTGCAGGAGAACCTTTACCGGCAACACAGGAGTTAGATGCAGCAAGAGCTTGCTTGCTCTATGGGAATGTTAGAATTACAGCCTTGAACAAAGACAATGAAATATTGACCGGTTTCAGAAATGGCGATGCCGCAGCTTACAAATACCTTGATTTTAGCTCTAAAGTCGATTCGTTTATTGTGAAAGTTGCTCCGGGCGGAAAGGGCATTTCGATCGATGTTGCCTTGGATAATTCATGGGGAAATTCGATTGGAAGAGTCAATATCCCGGGAAATAGTGATGGAACTTCAATAAAAACTTATTCCTGCAAAATTCAACCAGTAAAAGGCATTCATTCTATATGGCTAAAGTTTTATGGCGAAGGGGGCAATCACGTAAAAGTCGATTCCTTTTTGTTCCGATAAATAAACTACCAATTAAATTTTTTAAGCATAATCCTAAACCAATGAAAACTATTATTTCGATTATTTTTTTGATATGCGCCGCAACTGCCATTGCTCAGGTGACCACCTGGCAGCCTCCGGATGGATTTGCCTCCGACAAGTATTATCAGGTAAAAGTAAACGGTGTACCGGTTCCGGTGTTTGATACCCCCATTGCCTCGTATGCGATTTTTGACATGGAAGGCGAAGTAAAAGTTGACGTCAGTACCATGTACGATGTTCGTTGGGTAGATATCCGTCCTTTGCGATGGAACCTGGCTCCAGAATATACCAGCGACAATTCGTTCAGTTTTAACCTGAAAGAACCGGCAGATCTCAGTCTGGAATTAAACGGGCGCATCCGGCAGCAGCCTTTGTTCATTTTCGCCGGAAAACCGGAAACCAATCGTCCGTCGAAGTCCGACAAAAACGTGATCTGGTTTGAAAAAGGGAAGCATTACAAAAATGTGAAACTTGAGCTTCAGGATAACCAAACTGTTTACCTTGAGGGTGGTGCAGTGGTTCAGGGATACATTTTTGCAAAAGAGAAGAAAAATATCAAGATCTGCGGACGTGGAATTCTGGATGGTTCATTGAATAAAAGCGATCCGGGCTGTAACAACCGGTTTATCAACTTGCGCGATTGTGAAAATGTGAGTATTGAAGACATCACGTTACATAACGGAACCACCTGGCAGGTGGCTTTATTTCACTGCAATCAGGTAAAAATAAAGGATATTCACATCGTTAGCGAAAGTGGAAGCGATGACGGCATGGATATTTGCCGGTGCACCAACGTGCTGATAGATCATGTTTTTGCACATACCAAAGACGATTGCGTGGCCATCAAATCGCAGGGCAATTACCCCGGAAGTGATCCAACCGATAATATTCTGGTAAAAAACTGCGTGTTCTGGAATTCGATTTGGGGCAATGCCATCGAAATTGGATTTGAACTGTATTCCGATGAAGTGAAAAACATTAGGTTCGAAAATATCGATGTGATTCATGTGGAGGATGGTGCCACCATGAGCATTCACAATGCCGGACAGGCTCATGTTCATGGTATTACCTTCGAGAATATCCGGGTAGAGGACAGTCGTCAGAAACTGTTCGATGTGGCTATCTTTTATTCGCAATGGGGGCCCGACGGCAACCGCGATTCCGAGTTTACAAAAAAATACTATTTGCACGGTGCCTGGGACGGTGTTCAGCGTATTCCTGAGGGAACCGAAGACTACCACCGAAAATTCAGGGGAACCGTCAGCGATGTTATTTTTAAAGACATTCAGGTGGTTGGTGGCTTACTGCCTTTTTCAGTTTTTTATGGTTTCGATGCCGAAAAAAATGTTTCCAATATAACTATCGATAACCTGACATATCATGGGAAAAAACTGTCGGACAACCAAGAGGCAAAAATTAGTCAACAGAATACAGAAGGTTTATTAATTAAATAGGTGTATGAAATTTTAACTTGTTAATCAGTGGCATGAAAAAGAAGATTATTGGTATTATAATTAACTGTTTTGTATTTTCATTATGCTATGCTCAAATTGCAGGTGCCTTGAAAGTTTCTGAAAACCATCATTATTTGGTCGATGAAAAGAACCATCCTTTTTTCTGGCTGGCCGATACAGGCTGGGAAATGCTCAATAAATTAGACCGCAACGACATTATGTGGTACATGAATAACCGAAAAGCAAAAGGTTTTAATGTGATTCAAACAGTTCTTCTCAGCGAATTCAGCAAAGGAGCTACCACGACAAACTATTATAAGGATAGCATTTTTATTGAAAGCAATCCGGAAAGACCGGCCACTACAAAAGGAAGTAATCCGGATAATGAAAAGGAATACGATTTTTGGGATCATGTGGATTATGCTGTAAAAACGGCAGAATCGATGGGAATTTACCTGGCGATATTACCAACCTGGGGAGAGTGGGTTACACCCCGCGAAGGAAAAGCACTTTTTAATGCCAATGAACAAGCTTATAGTTATGGTTGGTTCCTTGGCGATAGATATAAAGAATTCAAGAACATTGTTTGGATTTTGGGAGGTGACCGTTTCCCTGATGAACGGGAAACGGGGCTTCAACTTTGGAGGTCCATGGCCGAAGGCATTGCCGATGGGACAAATGGAGTAAAACAACTTGACGGGAAGGCTGATTATTTGAGTACATTAATGACATTTCATTGTTTTGCCTCGTCATCGAAATGGTTTCAAAACGACGAATGGCTAGATTTTAACATGTGGGGCTCATATCATGCCGAAATAAATAACACAAAATCGATAGAACAAACCATTGCCGACTGGAACCTGGAAAAGCCAAAACCGACAATAAACGGAGAGCCTTGTTACGAAAGGGCAAAGATAAATTATGCCATCCCCGATAACGGTTTTTTTACTTCTACCGACGTACGTCAGTCTGCTTATTGGAGTGTCTTCTCGGGTGCTGCAGGTTTTACGTATGGCGCAAATTATGTCTGGAACTTTGCTGGTTCATTGGATAGTAGCTCAAAATTGGATAGCTGGAGAGAAGCACTGGATTTTCCCGGGGCAACACAGGTGGGGTATTTGAAAAAACTATTTGAAAAATATCTAACGGAAGACCTGATCCCCGCATCAAATTTAATCATTAGCGGACAAGGTGAATGTGGTAATTATGCTTGTGCCATAAGGGGGAAGTCACACATGTTAATATACATCCCAACAGGTAATAAATTTGCCTTGCAGCTTGGTGAAATTTCAGGAAACCGGATAAAGGCTGCCTGGTTTGATCCGAGAACAGGTTCTACCTCTGTCATTGGTGAATTCCCTAATGCAGGAACTGTTAGTTTTGATATTCCCGAAATGTCGAAAGAATTAACCTGGCTGCGTTCGGGCAGGGGCTGTGATTGGGTATTAGTCGTTGAAGATGCCAGTGCAAGCAATTAAATGGTGAGAGAATAAAATTAAGAAATGTTAAAAACGCATTCGTACTAAAAGATGTTTGATAAACTACACTATTATGCAAAAAATAATTGACGAAATCAAAAAAACGAGTGGCGACATGGCCCGGCGCGGTTGGGCCGAATCAAACGGAGGAAATATCAGCCTACGATTGAATTCCGAGAATTATGCCTGTTTTGACGGACTTCAAACCAAGTCTGATTGGATAAAATTACCTGTGGCCATACCCGAAATTGCGGGTGAACGTTTTCTGGTAACCGGGACTGGCCGCTTTTTACGGAACATTGAGGTCTTTCCTGAAAAGAATATCGGAGTGATTGAAATCGACCGGAAAGGAGAGGCCTGGCAGCTGTTGTGGGGTTACGAGCCAACAGGAGCGCCTACTTCCGAGCTCCCGGCTCATTTGCTTTCTCATGTTAGTATCAAGAAAAAGTCGGACAATCAGTCATTCGCTTTCATTCATACACATCCAAACAGCGTAATTGCCCTGACATACGCAGTGGCCAATCTCGATACCAAAAGCCTGAGCAAAATTCTATGGCAAAGCCACGCCGAGTGTGTGGTCGTTTTCCCGCAGGGCATTGAGTTTCTTTCGTGGAAAATGGCTGGAAGCATGGATTTGGGCCGGGCAACAGCCGAAGCAATGTTGCGCCGAAATCTGGCTGTATGGCAGTTTCATGGCATTTGTGGTTGCGGACGAAACCTGGACGAAGCGTTTGGCCGGATTGACGTGGCTGAAAAAGCTGCAGAAATTTGTTTAAGAGTTATGGCCGCCGGCGGTGCAAAGCAAACGTTAACCGACACACAATTGCGAGCCATTGCAGCCAATTTTAACTGTCCAATTGACGAATCGCTGTTTGAGTGATCCTTTAACTAAAAACCAAACCAATAAACTACTATGAACCAATATAAATTTTTCCTTATAGCATGTCTTGTTCTGCTTGCTTACTCAGCTGGAGCAAAAGAATTTGTTGTTTCTGTAGCCGGAAACGATCAGCACGCCGGAACCAAAAACCAACCCCTCCAATCCATCTTCAGAGCTTCGGAATTGGCCATGCCCGGCGATACCATTACTATTCAGAAGGGAGAATATCAGTTGTCCCGTCAGTTTAGGCCAGTTCGTTCAGGTCTTCCGAACAAATGGATTTTTTATCGTGGAGAACAGGGGCAAACCGTTGTTTTTGATGGAAGCCAAATCAGAAAAATACTTCAAAAAGAAGACTCGGTGCAATTCAGTCGCGAGACTGCCGGTTTGTTCCAGATTGAAAAAGTGAGCTACCTCCGATTCGAAAATATTCAGGTTCGCAATTCCGATGCAGCCGGGTTTATTGTTCGCGGCCCAGAATGCAAAAAAATTGAACTGATTGGATGCAAGTCGCGCCAAACCCACAATTCCGGAATCGGGCTATGGTACTGCGATTCGGTGTTGGTGAAAAACTGTGAAATCACTGCGGCCAACGATAACGATCTCAAATATTATATGCCCGGTCAGCGCCAGGGAGGAGAGGCCCCGCATGAAGCACTTTCCATTTGCGGCGCAACTCATTTCGAGGTGTGCTACAACCACCTTCACGATTGCTACAAAGAAGGCATCGACTGCAAGGAAGTGAGCCGCCATGGTGTGATCCACCACAATCAGGTGAACGATTTGCCGCGTCAGGCCTATTACACCGATGCATGGTTCGGCCTGCTCGAGGATGTCGAATTTCATTCGAACACCGCCTACAATTGCATGTGGGGTTTTGCAATAAGTGTCGAAGGCAAAGGATCTGAACTCCGGAATGTGCGGTTTCACCACAACCTTATCTATAACATGACAGGGGCAGGCGTGTTGTTTGGCATGTGGGGCAACAATCTCCTCCGCTCCGACATTCATATCTACAACAACACCTTTTATCATTGCGGTTCGCCTCAGGTTTTTGCCGGCGGTGTAGGGAGCATCGATATTTTGTCGAAGAATTTCCGCGATGTATTTATCTATCGAAACATTTGCGACAAAGGCTGGGATTACGAAATGGGTTTCACGTTCACTCCTGAAGAAGCGGAAAACAGGTTGAAGGAACGAAATTTTGTGGCTGCCGAGAATCTTTTCGAAGGACCTAAAAACCGACCCAGCCGGAAAGGGCAGTTCGATGTCATGGTTTATGAATTTCTTCCTCCCGGCAACCAGATTGGCGCTCCGTTGTATCGCGACGAATTGAATCACGATTTCGTTCCCGAACAGATTCCCGAGGTAAAACCTTCAGGACAAAAATGGAAATATGAACCTTCGCCATGGTTTGGAGCATTGAAACCTAAATAATATTCAGTTGAAAGTATCACTTTGGACTGAATGGCTAACACCAAATTCCCATTTGGGAAGGTATAAAAAATATTCAAATTTTAAGTTATGAATAAAAATCTGCTGATTACAAACACACTGGTTTGCCTGTCGATAGCAGGATTGTCGCAGTCAAAGCCAAAGGAACCTCAATACAATATTTTATGGTTGAGCTGTGAAGATATTGATCCGATTTTAAGTTGCTATGGAGCAAAAGGTATTAAAACCCCCAACATCGACCGGTTGGCAAATGAAGGCATTCGTTACACACATGCCTATTCCACCGTTGGTGTTTGTGCCCCGAGCAGGTCGTCGATTATTACCGGGATGTACCCGGTGAGCATGGGGACACACAATATGAGAACTTCCGGAAATGTCTTATACCAGGGAGTGGATGGAGAGAAATATCCGAACCATCAGGCGGTTACCGGCAAAAACGGACAAAATATTCCGGCATACTCGGCTGTACCGGATGTGGGGATTAAGTGCTTTACGGAATACCTTCGGAATGCCGGTTACTACTGCACTAACAATGCCAAGTGCGATTACCAGTTTTATCCGCCTTTCACAGCCTGGGACGAAAATAACAGGCAGGCTGATTACAATCACCGACCTGAAGGAATGCCTTTCTTTGCTGTTTATAACCATGAAGTTACACACGAATCAAAAATATGGCTGAATGCCGCTCGTCCGCAACTGGTAGATCCTGAAACAGTTCCGGTTCCGGCTTTTTATCCTGTGATTC
>JAJZSZ010000458.1 GCA_021849365.1 Bacteroidota bacterium
TGCCCAGGTTGAATATGCACAGATTACTGTACAGCCAATCATCAGTCTGGAAGAAGAAGACCGCATTAAATCGACATTACGTGAGCTGAAACGCCGCATCGAAAGCGGGGAAAGCGGATTTGCACCATTAGCTGTAATGTATTCGGAAGACCCGGGATCGGCCCGCAATGGTGGTGAGCTCGAGTACATGGGCCGTGGTGAACTCGATCCTGCTTATGCAGCAGCAGCATTCAACCTGAAAGGTGATAAAATTTCGAACGTAGTAAAAAGTGAATTTGGATACCACATCATCCAGGCAATGGACCGCAAAGGTGAACGCATCAAAACACGCCATATCCTTATGATACCAAAAGCATCGACCAAATCAATGGAAAGAGCCTTTGGACAGATCGACAGTATTGCCGATTTCATCCGCAAAGGAACCTTCAAATTTGAAGACGCAGCCCTGAGATTTTCATACGACAAAGATTCACGCAATAATGGCGGAGTTGTTATTAATCCCGAAACAGGCGAATCGAAATGGAAACTGAGTGAACTCGATCCGGACGTGAGTAAGGTAATTACAAAGATGAATATCAATGAGATTTCGAAACCCTTCAAAACCATGGACGAGAAACAGCGCCCGGTTTATAAAATCATCAAACTCATCAACAAATCGAACGCTCACCAGGCCAACCTGCGCGACGACTATGTTGAGCTGAGCAACATGTACATGGCTTCAAAAAAAGAAAAGGCTCTCGATACCTGGATTCGAGAAAAACAATCCGGGACCTATGTGCACATCGACGACACTTATCTCAACTGTAATTTCAAATACAAGGGCTGGATAAAATAGGCACATTGTGCATAGAGCAATCGAAATGGAAGATTTGAGAATTGACCATTAAACAATTTAATCTGTTTCCATAAAAAGTTAACAATTTGACTATTAACTCATTTATGACTTATAAAAGTGAAGTTGAAGCGGTAAATGCACTGAGCAGCAAATTTGCGCAGTTGCGTTCCGAAATAAAAAAACGGATATACGGACAGGACGACATCATCGATCAGGTGTTGGTAGCGTTGTTTAGTCGCGGGCATTGTCTGCTGATTGGAGTACCGGGACTGGCAAAAACCTTGCTCGTAAATTCGATCGCCGAAGTACTCGGGCTCGATTACAAACGCATCCAGTTCACTCCCGACCTAATGCCGTCAGACATTATCGGAACCGAGATTCTGGATAAAGACCGTGAGTTTAAGTTTATCCGCGGACCAATTTTTGCCAATATTATTCTGGCCGACGAGATTAACCGTACTCCGCCAAAAACCCAGGCGGCTTTGCTTGAAGCCATGCAGGAACGATCGGTTACTGCGGCCGGGCAAAAATATGTGCTCGACAAACCATTCTTTGTTCTGGCAACGCAAAACCCTATTGAGCAGGAAGGAACTTATCCGCTGCCAGAGGCTCAGCTCGACCGCTTCATGTTTTCAATCTGGCTCGATTATCCCAAATTTGAAGATGAATTGACCATTGTTCGGAATACCACTTCCGAATTTTCGGCACACCTCAACGAAATTATTTCGAAAGAAGAAATTCGTTATTTCCAGGACCTTGTACTGAAAGTTCCGGTAAACGACAATGTGCTGAAGTATGCCGTCAGTTTATCGGCTAAAACACGCCCGAATACTGCCATGGCAGCGCCCATCAGCAATAAATACCTGAAATGGGGAGCTGGCCCGCGCGCCTCACAATACCTTATTCTGGGAGCAAAAACACTGGCTGCCCTCAACGGAAAATATTCGCCTGACATTGATGATATTAAAAAGGTGGCCGTAAGTATTCTTCGTCACAGGGTGATCAAAAACTACAAGGCCGAAGCCGAAAATCTGTCGGTCGAAGACATTATTACTGAACTCATGAAGTAAGGTTAATGATAAGATCTGGAATAGCTATATTTAAAATAAAATCGCTGACATTATCAATGCTAATTGGAATGTTGGCGTTTTCGTTCTCCGGGAATGCTCAGGGACGGAAAAATGTTGAGATTCTGCATTGCGATGATCTCAAATACGATGCCCGTATCGTTGCCGATGCACAGCGTCTGCTGGGCAATGTAAACATCCGCGTAGATGGGGCCATGATGTGGTGCGACAGCCTGTATTCGTATACAAACAATACGGTCGATGCCTTTGGGAAAGTTCACATTGTACGCGGCGACACACTGAATATGTACGCCGACTTTATCAACTACAACGGCAATACCAAGCTGGCCAAAGCCCGCCGCAACGTTAAACTGATAGACAAACAGGTAACCCTGACGACCGACTCGCTTGATTATTCAATGAACACCGATCTGGCATCATACAACTACTCCGGAACTGTAAAAGACTCAACCAACGTGCTGACTTCGGTAATTGGCCAGTACTATGTGAACGAAAAGAAAGCCTACTTCAAAACCAAGGTTGATGGCACGACCAAAGATTATAAAATTAAATCGGACACGCTGATTTATTTTACCAACACAAAAAAGGTTTACATTGAAGGGCCAACGCGCATCTTCAACGAAAAAGACACCCTTTATGCTGAATATGGTTGGTACGACAGTATGAAGAATTACGCCCGGCTGACCAAAAGGCCCAAAATCTGGAATGAAAAACAAGCAGTCAAAGCCGATTCAATTTTTTACGATAAGGAAAACGGAGAAGGTTTGGCCATGGGACATGCTCGTGTTCAAGACATCGAAAACAGCATTATTGTGGTTGGGAACCGGGTGAAATACAATGATCTGACTAAAATTGCTTCGGCGACTGATTCAGCTGTACTGATTCAGTATTCGAAAACCGACTCGCTTTACCTTCACGCCGATTACCTGAAAACTATGCCCGACACCACAACCAAACGGGTGTCACTGATCGATAAAAAAAATCTGGTCAAACAGAAAGTTAAGCCTTCAGCAAAAAAAGCAGGACCTGTATTGCCAAATGCAACACCCGAACTGAAAGCATTTCCTCAAACAATGAATAAGGCAGCGAAAGATTCAGTCTTGTCGGTAGCCATGGTACGCGACACGGTTCGCACCGACTCGTTGGCAGCAAAAGCACCTCCGGCAAAAGACAACCGGTTGGTTCAGGCCTATCACCGGGTTCGTTTTTTCAGGGGCGACCTTCAGGGGAAATGCGACTCGCTCACCTACTTTTCGAAAGACTCGACCATCCAAATGTTCACCCAGCCTGTCATCTGGTCGAAGGGAACCCAGATTTCAGCCAATTATATCGAAATGATCAACCGCACAAAAGATCCGGACGAAATCCGCATGATGGAAGATGCTTTCATCATTTCGATGGAGGACGACAGCATCCGGTTTAATCAGATCAAAGGAAAAAACATGAAGATC
>JAJZSZ010000459.1 GCA_021849365.1 Bacteroidota bacterium
GATTTGGGGAACATATACAGCGGATACGTCGGAATTGAAATTCGCGGAGCCTGGTCGTCAACCCTGCCTCAGAAACCTTACGGCTTTGAAACCCGCGATGCGAGCGGTGCTAACCTTAATGTTTCGCTTTTTGGAATGCCACCGGAAAACGATTGGATTTTACTGGCAAACTACAACGATAAAACCTTCATGCGGAATACGCTAGCCTATGACTTGTTTAGAAAAATGGGACATTATGCGCCACGCACCCAAATGGTTGAAGTGATTATCAACAACGAATATCGGGGAATTTACATCCTCATGGAAAAAATTAAACAAGACAAGGGGCGGGTTGACATTGCCAAGTTAACCAACCTGGATATTTCGGGCGATAACGTTTCCGGAGGGTATATTTTTAAGATAGATTATTTTAACTCGTCCAACAGCTGGCAAAGCAGCTTCAGACCAATTGACCATCCAGAAAAGACAGTAAACTATGTATATGCCGATCCCGACCCTGCCGAGCTGCTTGGTCAGCAGAAAGAATACCTGAAAACAGCGGTTAACTCATTTGAGGCGGTTTTGTATGGCTCAAATTTTAAGAATGCCACCAGCGGCTACGCAGCATGGATCGATGTAAATTCGTTTATCGATTATTTTATTGTGAATGAAGTTGCCCGAAACGTTGACGGGTATAAAAAGAGTGTCTTTTTTTTCAAGGATAAAGACAGCAAAGGCGGAAAAATTAATGCCGGACCCGTTTGGGATTTCGACTGGGCCTGGAAGAATATTCGGGATTGCAGGACTTTTCAGGCAACAGATGGCTCGGGCTGGAGCTACCTGATTAACGATTGCCTTAGTTCTCCTCCTTACTCCAACGGCTGGACAGTCCGTTTGCTTCAGGACGAAAACTTTTCCAATGCCCTGAATAACCGATACTTCGAACTTCGTAAATCATTCCTAAGTTCAGAATACCTCAATTCGTATATCGATTCGGTGAAGAATCTGGCCAGCGAGGCCCAGGTCCGGCACTATGCCAAATGGCAAATTATCGGATCGGCGGTTGGGGCTCCCGAAGTTGATTATCAGCCATCGACATATGCCGGTCAGGTTGACAAATTCAAAAGCTGGATACAAACCCGTTTAACCTGGCTCGACTCGCACATGTTGGGAAAATCAACCGTTACCTCAACCGACGGATTCGAAACAGCATTCAGTTACCGTATTTTCCCAAACCCAGCCAATGATGTGGTTTTTCTGGAATCCTCGTCCGAAATTCAGGATATTGAGGTATTTCAAAGCAGTGGTAAGCATATACTGAGCAAACCCGGCATTTCAGCCTTTTCAACCAAGCTGGACGTTTCCGGCTTTTACCCCGGAGTTTACCTTGTGCGGATGAGAACCAGGGGCAATCACTCCATAACCGAGAAATTAGTCATTTGGTAAAATAGCAAATCAGTGTTTGTGTTATATTTTTTGATCCGGAAGTAGTCTCCTGATTTACAATTTGCTAAATTTAAAGCATAAACCACAAACCTGATAATCATGAAAAAATTACGCCTTTTCTTTCTGTGCCTTTTTGTTTCGGGCCTGGTAAGTGCTCAGGAGCTTCCATTCCGAATGGAAGAATTAACTGCCCCCGATTACGTCAGAGCTGTTGAAAAATCATCAAAAACCTGTATTCTGCCTTTAGGTGTTTTTGAGAAACACGGGCCTCATCTTCCGTTGGGAACCGACCTTTACACGGCTCGTGAATACGCTTTACGCGCAGCCGAAAAAGAATATACAGTTGTGTTTCCATGGTATTATTTTAGCCAGATCAACGAAGCCAGGCATCAGCCCGGAACAATAGCTTACAGTCCCGAACTTATCTGGAAAGTACTTCAGGAAACCCTGGACGAACTGGCCAGAAACGGATTCGAAAAAATAATCATTGTAAATGGGCATGGAGGAAACAGCGCCTTCCTTAACTACTTTGGAATGGCTCAACTCTCAAAACGCCGGGACTATAGTCTGTACTGGTTTCAGCCGCAAACAGATCCGGAAGTGGTAAAAAAAGCTGAAGAATTGACAATGCACGATAAACTCGATGCACATGCCGGTAATAAAGAATCTTCGGTAATGAAAGCAATTGTTCCCAACAGGGTTTTCCTCGACAGGGCCGGGTGGCAATCAGGAGCTGACCAGGAAAGACTCAAAAACCTGAGTAATGTCTATACCGGAATATGGTGGTATGCCAAATATCCAAACCACTATGGCGGCGACGGGACCAAAGCCAATGCCGAAGCCGGCGAATTGCTCATCAATTCGACTGTTTCACAACTGATTAAACTAATTCAGGCCGTAAAAAAAGATGAAGTAACTCCGGCTTTACAAAAACAATTCTACGACGAATCTGAGAATCCGTTGAAGACCAAACAGTAATCCTGACATTATTTATAAGGAAGTACCAGATGGAAAGTTTTCATCTGGTATTTTTTTGATTCTACTTATTTCGCCCCAAGCAGATATCTGATTGCTGATGACAGTACAAAAAACAACTCATAAACAGCAATTCCCAGCAGAAGCTCAATAGCAATAATCAGCCAACCGTTTTTATAGCTCTCAGGTTGAAATGACAATTCTCCGCTTGCCACCAGCACTAAACTGAAAATTAATTCGGTAATAACCATACCACCCACGAACGAAAAACATCGGATCCATTTCGAAGGTAAACTAATTTTTAGCGAGCGCATTACAGTTCCAGAAGTCCAAATCGCACCAAAAATAATTGGCAGATAACAGAGATAAAACATGGATGTACGGGCAATAAATAAAACCGGAATCATTAACACGATTCCAGCTAAAAGATAAAAATGGTATTTCCCCGCCCAGAGAGTTATTTTATTCTTCATTTTTCAGAATTAGGTTTACAGAAAGAAAATGGCAACACCCCCAACTGTAATTATTGCGCCTAAAATTTCTTTCCAGTTCACCTTCTCGTGAAAGAAAAGGATGGCTGGAGGAATAATTAAAACAGGGACAATTGCCATAAGTGTGGCGGCAATTCCGGCCTGTGTATGCTGAATGGCAATTAAAGAAAAAGAAACCCCAAGGAATGGCCCGAAAAACGAGCCAAGCGCAATTCGTTTCATTGCCGATTGATGCTGAATAGCTTTCCACACTTTTCCATATCGGTTGGTTACCAATATAATAATGGCAAAACCTATCATCCCGGTAATGACCCGAATGTGCGAGGCAGCAAAAGCATCGTAATCGCCCATGCCTTTTTTACTCAAAACGAGTCCAACTCCCTGCCCTATTGCACCACCAAATGCCAAAAGAATTCCCTTTATACTGTAGCTGGTTGTAATCTTTCTCTTTTTTGTTGAATCGGCTTCCTGCTTTTCCC
>JAJZSZ010000460.1 GCA_021849365.1 Bacteroidota bacterium
TAAAAAATAAATCAGTTACCTGCAAATATCTCCTTATACAAATCGCCTCCATAACTGGTTTGCAAAGGTTCGCCTTCTGATAAGCGGAACGATCTTGAACCGTCGGGCTGCCGGTCGGCACGTAGGAAAATGGCGTTGTTCATTTTCTTTTCGTAAAAGCTGAAGGCAAATTCGTACAAATGGGTCACGTAAATAACTTTGAAACCCTTGTCCAATAAGGCGTTCATGATTTGTCGGGCAATTTCGGAACCTTCGCGTTCGTTGGTGGCTGCAAACGATTCGTTAAACAGCAACAACGAACCCGGAACAATGCGGTTGATGATCTGGTTCATCCGGTGGAGTTCTTCGTCCAGCTTTCCGCTTTTCATGCCCGAATCTTCCTCGCGCTTAAAATGCGTATATAGCGCGCTGGAAATGCTTGCCCGTAAATAAATGGCCGGAACAAACATGCCACACTGCATCATCAGTTGCGACAGTCCGACGCTCCGTAAAAAGGTGGATTTGCCGCCCTGGTTGGCCCCGGTGATCATAATCAGGTCTTTGGCATTGGCATTCACGTCGTTGCCCACCACTTTTTGTTTCGTGTTCAGCGCCAGGCAAACGTCAAAAAGCCCTTCAAATTGATGCACGCGGCCTCCTGAATTGATGGCTTCCGGAAAAGAAACAGGCCCGCCGATGTTTTCCAGTTGTTCGTGTAAATTGAGGCATCCGAGGTAAAATGCCAGTTCTGCCTTAAGGCTTTTGAAAAAACCGAGAATATGCTCGTCAGACTGGGCGAGCGAATCGGCCACCAGGTTGATGCCTTCGTCGCGGAGGTCGCGCAAGGCCCGTATGCCGCCTTCGTCGCGCGAACTGATGTAAAAGGTATAGCCTGAAGCGGTTTCCCCAAAAAACCGTTTGGTCCATGCCCGTTGGCTGTCTTCCAATTCGGGCCATACGTGGTCGAGAATGAACCGCTTGAACCACCCCATCCGGCGTGCCGGAAATTTCCGGAGAACATAGTTGGTTCCCTTGTTGCCTTTGCCCAATTGTGCGCTCATTAAATGTCCGTCGCGAAATTTCAGTTCCTCCAAATGGCTTTCCATGTCGGCGAAATAAGCATCCTTCAACTCGGTTTTCAACAGGACAAACAAATCGGAAAAACCTTCTGAATCGAATTTTCCGGCGTGTTCTTCGGCGATGGCCCTTAGTTTTTTAAGCGCCACTACGAACATCTGTAACACTTCAACCGAGCGGTACAAAATGGAATCGGGATATTTGCTGAAAATGCCCCAATAATTATTTTTTTCCTTGTCAACAGTTTCAACAGCAAAGGAATAAATCTCCTTCACAATTGTTGGATTCTTCAGGCAGTCTTTCAAAATTCCCTGCCGGTAGCCAATGGTTTCCAGACTGTTGCTCATGCCCGTTAAAACCACACATTTAACCACTTCAAGCAAAAAGTCGTTGCCTCGAGACATCGTTTTAAAGAGCGTTTCAAGTTCCAGGTCCTGAACCAGGTCTTGCGCGTTCCAGGGCAGCGGCTGTTTGGGATCAAAAATCCGGTCTTTATATAACAGGTGTACTTGCATGGTTCAGTCTGTTTTTTAAGCTGTTATAGGTGAGCTTATACTTTTCGGCAACCGACAGCGCGTAGGCAAGCCCATCGGCGGGAGAACGGGTAATTTTAAAGGTGCGCTGAGCCGGATTTTCGGGAACAACCGAACTGACCATGCTCACCGTTTTTTCGTTGTACGAGGCCAGTTCGTCAATAAATGTTACCCAAACGCCGAGAATGTCCAGGTCAACAATTTTGTCCAATATTTTTTTGCTGAGGGATATCTGGTCCTTCAAGGTGGTGGAGGTGAATACTTCATTGATAATCAAAATACTTCCGGGTGTAACATCTTTTAAAATCAGGTGAATCCGGTACAATTCATCCTGAAGTTTTCCCCGAAGGTTTTTCATGTTTTCTTCCTTTTCGAAATGGGTGAAAAGCCAGTCGAAATGGAAAAGCTGTGCCTGGCGGCCCGGCACCGGAAAGCCCATTGCTGCCAGAAAATGAAGCTGACCGAAAGTACGGGCGAAGGTCGTTTTGCCACCTTGGTTGGGACCGGAAACCACCAAAATCCGTTCTTTCGCCCTGAGAAAGAAATCGTTGACTACAACCGGTTTGTTTTCACCGGTGAGATTATTTGCCAATGCCAGATCAAATCCATCCTTACTGAAAACTTCTTTGGTTTTTGCCGAAACTTCAGGATAACAAAACGCTAGCCCGGATTCCCTGAATTTATTCATAAAACTCCGGTAGCCCAGGTAAAACTGAATTTCACGGTCGAAAACGGTAATGATTTCATCCTGAAACTCGTGTTTTTCGTTGTAAAAATGGTCTAATTTCAGAAAGAAAGCGGGATACAGTTGGGCCACTCCGTCGAGGATTTGGGCTTCCACCTCATTCATGGCAACCGAATATTTTAGTTTCGATTTATAATCGTCCGCCTTTCCTTCCTTGAATTTGGCGAAGGTTTCGTCCACCTCGGCGCTGTAATCGGTTTCGCCCTGGTATTCACGAACCTGCACGCGTAAACCCCTCATGTAAATGCAATAACGCACCGAAGACAAATTGGCCATAATCTGCTGAACTTCATTTAGTAAGGAGGAAAACGGTTCCGATTGAACCCGATTTTTCAAATAGTCAAGAAAGCTTTTCAGCCCTTCCGATTTCAACGGGAGGTTTGACAAATCGGAAATCAGGTTGTTTACCGAAGTACAATAAAGTTCCACCACGTCGAGGAACAGGCGTTCTTTCTGATATTTATAATACAGTTTTTCGATCTGCTCCAACTGCCTGCGCATACTCCGCGTGTTTTTGGCGAAGGTTTCGAGGCTATTGAAAAGCGCTTCATTTTCGAGGTCCTGCATCACCTGGTGCCGGTAACGAATGCCTTCCGGAGTGTGCAATGGTTTGTAAAAGAAGGGTTTCAGGTTATATTCTTCTTTCCCTGCGGTGAAGGCACCGGCGATCTGGTCGAGGTTCAGGTCGCCAAAAAAATCGGGTGCTGCAACCGGAAGGCCTTTCTTTACGGCTGATTCCGAAGGATGAAAAAGGATGCTGTTAAATTCAATGCTGATTTCCGACCTGTTGGGCGATATTCTAATTTCAGCGCTCTTACCTGGTGTACTATGATTAAGTAAGTTCATAAATGACTGTCCTATTTTTGTTAAAAACAGCAGGAGTCATCAGTCATTTATGACGGTTTGTGGTGAACTCCATCACCAGAGAACTCAAAATTAACAGAAAAATGTTAAGTCAGCGTATTCGGGATGTTAATTATTTATTAAATGAAATGCATCGGCTGGTTCCGCCACCTGGTATTCATGTTTTTAA
>JAJZSZ010000461.1 GCA_021849365.1 Bacteroidota bacterium
CCTTCGCAGGAAATAATTGTGATGGTACATGTTGGGCACCTTTTTATCGAGCCCGAGGTAAATCGTGAGTGGGGCCAGCGTCCATTTCTTCTGGTCGAGCTTTTCTTCTGAAAACTCGGGGCGGTTTAATATCTTTCCCCTGAAACCAGCAGCATCAGCGTTTACAACAAAAAGGTCTGCAGTCCATTTTTTCCCTGAATTGTCGGTAAACCCGCTGATCTTTCCATTTTCTTCTGAGAAGCTTGTTATTTCAGTGTTGTAATGAATTTTCACACCGCGTTTTTCGAGTTCCCGAAGAATACCTTCCACAATTTTATACATGCCGCCTTTTACATTGTGGTAGCCGTCGTGCACCATTTCAGTGTAATTCAGCAAGGTGTATACGGCGGGCGTATCGAAAGGTGTTGCGCCAAGGAAGAAGCCTACCAACGAAAAAATCACTTTCACCTCGAACGACTCGAAGTTGCGCTCCATTTCGCGCCACATGGAATAAAACATCTTGGGCGCATGCTTAATGGGCACCGTGGTTAACTTGAGCAAATAGTGCGTCAACGAATTGAAATTCTGTTGAATAACTACATTCTCGGTGTCGTGAAAAATTTGCCCGGCAGCTTCCAGAAACCGTTTCATTTTGCGTTCGAAATCGGGTTCTATTTGCTGAAATTCGAGTGCCAGTTTTTTCAGGTCTTTGTAAATCAGGTAGCTTTTTGCATCACCTTCAAAATGAACGGCGTAAAGAGGATCGAGCTCAACAAACTCGAAGGGCATGGCCATTTGGCAATAGTCAACCAATTCCTTGAACTCGTAACTCATGCTAAAAAAGGTCGGAGCCATGTCGAACTTGAATCCGTTTTTCTCAAGCAGATTCAGTCTGCCGCCGGCACGGTGGTACTTTTCGATCATCTCAACCCGATATCCTCTGGTTGTCAATCGAAGAGCTGTGCTAAGTCCGCCAAGTCCTGTTCCAATAATAAGAGCTGATTTTTGCATTTGTTTAATTTATTTCACAAACAATTAAACAAACTAAGCCGAAAATGTTTTATTAAATTACGAATTTATTTTGCAAACCTTGCTGTTTTGCATAAATTTAGTGATCTATGACCAAAACAATCATCATCGGATCGGGAATTGCAGGCCTGGCTTCTGCAATTCGAATGGCTCGTTTAGGTCATTCAGTAGAGCTATTCGAGGCCACTGATCGGATTGGAGGAAAGATTGCCGAGCGCCGCTTTGGCGAATTCCGCTTCGATGCAGGACCTTCGCTGCTTACCTTGCCCGAGTTGGTACTCGAATTACTCGATGAAGATTTGCGTTTTCAGGTTAACCGGCTCGATGTGATCACCAACTATTTTTGGGAAGATAGCACCCAACTGAAAGCCTGGAATGATGTGGAAAAGCTTTCGCAGGAAATTGGTGATAATCTGGGTGTTTCTCCGGAAAAGGTGAAAAGTTATCTCATGAAATCGGCCACAGTTTACGATCTTACCGCCGACCTGTTTATTTTTGGGTCGTTTCACCGGCTGAAAAACCTGCTGAACCGGAAATCGCTGAAAACATTGCTCAATATTGGCAAACTAAAAGCTTTCAAAACTCTGCATCAATTTAATTCTGAAGAATTGGAGCATCCAAAACTGGTGCAGTTGTTCGACCGATATGCCACTTACAACGGCAGTAACCCTTACCAAACTCCGGCGACATTGAGTGTTATTTCGCATCTGGAGCACAATCTGGGTGCCTATATTCCTGAAAACGGGATGTTTCAGATTACAGATTCGCTCGTCAGGCAAGCCGAACGACTGGGGGTAAGTTTTCACCTGAATGAACTTGTGATGAAGGTGGAACACTCCGGAGGAAAAGTTCGGGGAGTGCACACCGGCAATGGTTTTTACGAAGCAGATGTGGTGATCAGCGATGTGGATGTGCATCACTTTTATTCAAAGCTGATGCCCGATGCCCGGCGTTTGGCGAAAGTTGAGAAAGAAGAACGGTCATCATCGGCACTGATTTTCTATTGGGGTTTGAACGGAACTTTCCCGGAACTGGATGTGCACAACATTTTCTTCAGCGATCATTACAAAGAAGAATTCCGGCATTTGTTCAACCTGAAAACCGCGCATTCCGACCCGACGGTATATATTTACATCAGCAGCAAATACAACAAAAGTGATGCTCCCGAAGGAGGCGAAAACTGGTTTGTGATGGTGAATGCTCCGGCGGATATGGGGCAAAACTGGGACGGACTGATCCCTCAAGTGCGGCAACATATTCTGGGGAAATTGGAACGAATGCTGAAAAAGCCGCTTTCAGGAAAAATCGTAGCTGAAGAGATTTTATCACCGCCCGAAATCTGGAAACTCACCGGGTCGGTCAACGGTTCGTTGTACGGAAGCAGCTCGAATAGTCGTTATGCCTCGTTCAACCGGCATCCCAACTTCAGGAAAGACATTCGGGGCCTGTATTTTGTGGGCGGAAGTGTGCACCCAGGTGGCGGTATCCCGCTGTGCTTGTCGTCGGCTAAAATTGTGGAAGGATTGGTTTGCGAACAGTTTCAGAAGAAATAATGAGAAGACTCAACAACATACAATGGATCAAAATCCTGATCACCGTTTGGTATCTGGTGGGAGTGACCGGTTTTGCGATTGAACCGCTGCGACCGCTGTTTCAATTTCTAACACCTTTCGGAATGCTTGCTGCCACGATACTGCTGCTTGCTTTTCACGAACCCCGAAACCTGAAAAGTTGGCTTGTTTTTGCTGCAATTGCCATCTCCGGTTTTGCTGTCGAATTAATTGGTGTAAACACCGGAATTTTGTTCGGGACATACGAATACGGGCCAACGCTCGGCTTGAAAATCTGGAACACGCCGCTTACCATCGGACTCAACTGGCTGGTGCTGGTTTATTGTGTGGCGTCGCTGCTGCGCCCCATTCGCGACAACTGGTATTTCCCTGTGGCAGGTGCGCTGGCGATGGTTGCTTTCGATTGGATTATGGAACCTGTGGCCGTAGCAACCCAAATGTGGAGCTGGATGGATGATCTGATTCCAATGAAAAATTACCTCGACTGGTTTTTGGTTTCAGGAATGTTGTTCCTGATCATCCGGATTTTTAAAGTCGAACTGAACAACCGGCTGGCTGGCTGGTTATTGCTGATGCAAGCCGTTTTCTTTTTGTTGTTGAACCTTTTAACCCGCACGCCGCTATGGGTATTCTGATTGCCGTAACGATTATTTTGCTTTGGGCCGGCCATTTGGTTTGGTCGCTGGCGTTTGTCGAGGTATCGGCTACATCTCCCATGATGCTGGTTCACATTGCGGTGCAAACTTATCTTTACACTGGACTTTTCAT
>JAJZSZ010000462.1 GCA_021849365.1 Bacteroidota bacterium
TCACTTCGTAACGTATCTTTTCAACCGGATTCGAAATGGCCAGTTTCAGCATTTCCTGCGCATCGGCAACCGGAATCTCGTATTCAAACTCGGGGCGTGAAATGGTTTCTGTGCGGCCCTTGATAGTGAGAAACGCTTTGTCGCCGGCGATCCGCACGCGCACAGTTGGGTTTGGATCAATGCTCAGGTATCCCTGACATAGCAAGGTTCCGGGAACATTGGGCTTCCATTTTTCTGCGTCAACTAAAAATTTGCGTTCAATTTCGAGAGCCATCGATTCAATTATTGTTTTTGCTAATTTGCACAGCAAAATTAGAACTACTGTTATGATTTCACGTGAAATTGCTGTTAAACTTTTGAATGATAACATTCAAAACGCAAATATGATCAAACATTGCCTGGCCAGCGAAGCTGTTTTACGGGCTGTTGCATTAAAACTGAATCAGGATGCCGACGAGTGGGGAATAGCCGGTTTACTCCACGACATTGATGTGGAGGTTACCAATGCCGATCCTTACAAGCACGGGCCACATGCGGCAGTAATGCTCGACGGAATGCTTACTCCGGAAGCTCTCGACGCCATTGTAATGCACAACGAAGTGGCTACGGGCAAGGAGCGGACTACCGTTTTTCAACATGCTGTTGCTGCCGGCGAAACCATTACCGGGCTGATAATGGCTACTGCATTGGTTTATCCTGATAAAAAACTAGCCTCAGTAAAAACCAAATCGATTACCAAACGGATGAAGGAAAAGGCTTTTGCGGCTTCAGTAAAACGTGAAAATATTCTGGAATGCGAACAAATAGGTATTCCGATCAACGACTTTGCTGAAATGGCTTTGGTGGCTATGCAGGAAATCAGCGATGAATTGGGAATGTAGGTAGTTTCAAGTTCGAGTTGCGATTTGAAACTTGAAATTTGGAACCCGGAACTTTTTAAAGCGAGTTTCTGCGAATAAACTGAAACGGGCTTTTGATGCGCTCAAATTTTTTGGAGAGTATCATTTGTGCGGCGAGCTCACCAATAGCCTCATGGTTGGTTGAAATCGTTGTAATACCGTCGCACAGAATTTCTTTCACCTGGTTTTCGTTATAAGCTACCACACCGCAGTCTTTACCCAAAGTCCAGTTTTGTTGCTTGATCTTCCGGATGAAGGCATACAAATCGTCATCAGACACAATGATGTACGCTTCGCCTTTTCTGATTTCGGTATTTTCAATCTGGTCGATCACAGCATTTTCGAACCCGTTCACCTGGCAAAATATACGAAAGCCCCGCATGATATAGGGCGGATAGTATTCGGATTGCGGAAAAACAAGGTTCAGCCGCGTGTATTTTCGCAGCAAATCGATCCCGCATGTTAAGGCGGTCTGAATATCTTTATCGTATTCCTGGTAAACCACAGGGTATTCTTTCAGTTCCTCCAGGAAACGGTCAACAATCAGTACTTTCTCCTTTGGGATTTTCCGAATGACCTGGCTGATATTTGCATTTTCGTTTCTGAAATGTGGAAGAATCACAAAGTAGTCGTAGCTGTTCAGGTTTTTATCCACAATAGCTTCAAATTCATCGAGGTCGTAATTGTAAATGAAAACATCGACACTGGCTTTGGTGCCCATGGTTTTCACAAACGAATAATAAATGCTTCGTTTGTAATTGCTTAGTTTGTTGAAGATGAGGCAAATTTTGAGTTTTTTGCTTACATCGATGCGGTTGATGTAGTAACCTTTTCCTTTTACTGCTGAAACAATGCCATTGTTCTTCATGTGAACATAGGCTTTTTCGACCGTATCGCGGGAAAGAAATAATTCTTCACTGGTCTCATTGATCGAAGGAATTCGCTGCCCCTGCTTGAAAATACCAGCCTCAATATCCGAAATAAACAGATCGACCACCTGCAGGTATTTCGGAACTTCAGAATCGGCATTTATTTTGAGATTTTTCAGCATAAGGAAACAATTGAATGCCCGAAATTACGAAAAAAAGGCAAACCGAGTGGTCTGCCTTTCTATATCGTTTGATGTTGCGGGTTTCGGGTTATGGGTTGAGTTTAACTCGTAACTCGCAACCCATAACAGTTTTTCCTGAAAAAGTGGGACTGAACACTGCCCCCTATTTCCTTTCTGCTAATTTTTTTCTCAGCAATTCCGGAATTTCGCCTGGTTCTTTGGCTACCGGAACACCGGCTGCGTTGAATGCAGCGATTTTTTCTTCAGCAGTTCCCGAACCACTTGAAATGATTGCTCCGGCATGTCCCATCCGTTTCCCGGGAGGTGCAGTTTGTCCGGCAATAAAAGCAACCACAGGTTTGGTCATTTTTTCGGCGATGTAACGAGCAGCCTGTTCTTCGGCGTCGCCACCAATTTCACCAATTAAAACTACTGCAGTTGTATCCGGATCATTTTCAAACCGTTCGAGCAGATCGATGAAATACAGTCCGGCAACCGGGTCGCCACCAATTCCTACGCAGGTCGTTTGGCCAAAGTCGTTCAGTGTGAGCTGATTCACCACTTCGTAAGTCAACGTGCCACTTCTTGAAATAAAGCCAATTGGACCTTCTTTAAAAATCATGGCCGGCAGAATTCCAATAAGGGCTTGTCCCGGAGTGATCAACCCCGGACAGTTTGGTCCGATTAACAGTGTACCGTTTTGTTTCAGGATGGGTGTAACTCGAATCATATCCTGAACCGGAACACCTTCGCTGATGGCAATGACCAGCTTGATTCCGGCTTCTGAAGCTTCCAGAATGGCGTCAGCGGCAAAAGCTGCAGGTACGAAAATGATTGATGTGTTTGCTCCGGTAGCTTTTACAGCGTTCTCAACCGAATTGAAAACCGGCACACCTTCAACGGTTTCGCCTTCTTTTCCCGGTGAAACACCTGCTACGACGTTGGTCCCATATTCTTTCATGCGGCCGGTATGGAATTTACCGTCGCGGCCGGTTATCCCTTGAACAACCAGCTTGGTATCTTTATTAACTAAAATGCTCATTTGGATGATTATTGATGATTGGTTTCTTTTTAACTATCGTTTACTTAGTTCGATGGCTTTTTTAGCGGCTTCGCTCATCGAGCTTACCGTTGGCAACCCGGTTTCTTTCAGAATAGCAAGGCCTTCAGCAGCATTGGTTCCTGAAAGGCGAACCACGATTGGTACGTCGGTCATGATGATTTCGAGTGCTTTGAGCAATCCGCGGGCTACGTCGTCGCAACGGGTAATTCCACCAAAAATGTTGATCATTACGGCCTTCACATTTTTATCGCCCAACAGAATATTCATGGCATCAATCACCTTTTGCGGATTCGAGCTTCCTCCAATGTCGAGAAAGTTGGCAGGCGATC
>JAJZSZ010000463.1 GCA_021849365.1 Bacteroidota bacterium
ATCCTCATAGCTAAAACCACCAGTCAAAGTGTGTTTTCCTACAGTATAAGTAAAGTTGTCGATGATACTGTAAATATCATTTTTTACTCCATTGTTCCATGAGAAAAGTTCGTATCCAGCCGACATAAACGCATCACCATCCTTCATAATATCAATATGTGGAAATGGTGAAGACAATGAACCGCGAACATCTTCAATGTGAGTGTAAGTACCTAATAACTGGTTCGACATGTTGTTGTTGATACGTGTGTTTAACTCAGCAGTCAACGAGTGAACCAAATTGTCCATTGAATAACAGTTATTTCTGAACGCCATAGCGTTTTGCGAGATTCGGCCTGAAGTTAATTTTGTAGCTGCTGTTGAAGTTGCATTGGTAGGAATATCAGCAACGTTTTTTGTATAGTTGTAACGAACAGTGAATTTATTACTGTTATTGATGTTCCAGTCGATACGGGCCAGCATCTTCTTATTTGTATTACCACCAGCGTAATCAGTGTACGAACCTGCATCATATCCATATTTCGAAGATAACGCTGTTTTGAACGTTTCCATATCAGTGGCAGTAACCCGGGTAATGTTCTCATTGGCATTTGCCACACCGTCAGTTGAAAGTTTCCATTGCTGAATTGGCTGTGGAGAATCACTGGTTTCGCCATTCACGAAGAAAAACAACTTGTTTTTAATGATTGGTCCGCCCAATGTAAAACCATAAGTTTTAGTTGATTCAGTTGGACGAGCGCCCAAATCGTAACCGTCTACTTTATTACCGCGGAAGTCTTGATTTCTCATGAAGGTATAAGCAGATCCCTTAAATTTGTTAGTACCACTTTTGGTAATTGCGTTAATACCAGCACCAACGAAGTTTGCCTGTTTCACGTCGAAAGGAGCAATTGTTACCTGAAGTTCATCAATTGCATCCAACGAAATTGGATTACCACCACCAGGAAGACCTGTGCTCAACCCGAAGTTATTATTAAAGTTTGCACCATCAATAGTCACGTTATTCAAACGACCATCACGTCCGCCAAATGAGTTATCAGCACCTGAATAAGGTGAAAGACGGGTGAAATCGTTCAAACTACGGTTAATAGATGGAAGCAACGTCATTTGTTCGGTCGAGATATTTGTTGAAGCACCCGTTTTACTTGTCCCAAAAGCCGATGGCTTTGCACCCACAACGATTACTTCATCAACATTAACGCTTTCTTCTTTCAAAGCCGCATTCAAAACAAACGACTGACCGAGGAAAAGGGTAATGTCAGAATACTTTACTTTATTGTACCCAACAAACGAAACTTCAACCAGGTAAGGACCTCCTGTTCTCATACCTTGCAGATTGAACTGACCTTCAGAGTTCGCAATGGCACCATACTGTGTACCAGATGGTTGGTGAATAGCCAACACAGTAGCACCTGGAAGAGGTTCATTGTTTGCATCAGTAACCTTTCCGGTAATTCCCGAGGTGGTCACCTGGGCAAAACCAGCGAATACAAATGCAAAAAATGCAATTAGAACTAAATAAACTTTTAGCATCTTTTTCATAGAAAAATTGATTTAAATTTCAGAACAAAGAAAGTTAATTGATATAATATGTATTTGATTTGTTTTTTACCATAACGTTACTATTTGATGTCATTTCAATTAAATCCCCCCGGAATTGAAACGATTCTAAACAGCGACTTTATAAGACCCCCTTCTCTGTTGAAAATTACAATTTATTACTGATTCGATAAAGACTAGTTATCAACATCAGGCCTCTTGATAAATTGTTAATAACTATTCGATTTAGAAGCCTGTAATCATTTTTATTTTTAATCAGAATTACTATACCACCCAACTAATTTATCTGCATTAAGCCAAGCCGGCCATTCAAACAAATCGTTTTGCAAACTGTTTTTATCTTTGAAACGGGCATGTTCGTTATCCGTAAAAGCATTCGAAAGTGAATCTTTTTAAATATGTATGAACGAAAATCGTTCATATGGACTATGCGAGAATGTGTGCACATTAGATGTTTTTAACATTTCATTTTCGAGTGAAAATCATATTTTTGCACACTTATTTTAGTGCAAATTAAAATTGCAGACAATGGAAGAAAAAATAATCCGGCAGATGCTTGACGAAAAAGGATTTATTGAGGAGCCTGTTAGCCCGGAATTAAAGTTGGTTGACGAAATCAACCGCTTGAAAAAAGAAAAGAATGCGGTCATTTTAAGCCACTATTATGTGGAGAGTGACCTCCAGGATATAGCTGATTATGTGGGAGACAGCCTCGGACTAGCTCAGGAAGCTGCCAAGACCGAAGCCGACCTGATTGTTTTTGTAGGTGTACATTTTATGGCGGAAACTGCAAAAATCATCAATCCGACCAAAAAAGTTATCCTGCCCGACCTGAAAGCCGGGTGTTCTTTGGCCGACTCTGCCCCTGCCGACAAATTCGCCGAATTCAAGGCAAAATATCCCGATCACCAGGTGGTATCGTACATTAATTGTACGGCTGATTTGAAAACTATGACTGATGTCGTTTGTACCTCGGCCAACGCTCTGAAAATCGTGAACAGCTTTCCTCCGGAACAAAAGCTGATTTTTGCACCGGATAAAAACCTTGGAAACTACATCAACAGCCTTACTGGCCGCGATATGGTTCTTTGGGACGGAGCTTGCATGGTTCACGAGAAATACTCGGTCGAAAAAATCATCGAATTGATGGACCAACACCCCGATGCCGAGTTTATCGCCCATCCAGAGTGTGAAAAGCCGGTTTTGCTACTGGCTAAATTCATCGGATCGACCACTGCCCTGTTGAATTACGTGGGGAAAAGCGAGAAAAAGAAGTTTATTGTGGCTACCGAAAGTGGTATTTTACACCAGATGAACAAGGCCTGCCCGGATAAAATCTTCATTCCTGCCCCATCGGTCGATTCAACCTGCGGATGCAACGATTGCTCCTTTATGAAGCTGAACAGCCTTCAGAAATTGTATATCTGCCTCAAGAATGAGCTGCCCGAAGTCAAACTCTCCGACGAGGTGATTGAAAAAGCACAAAAACCAATTCTCCGGATGCTGGAGATTTCGAAATAAATAAAAAAAGCCCTGCCAGTTTTCATATCTGGCAGGGCTTCTTGTTTTCTTCAACCTCTGTTATTTCCGGGCTGCTTTTACTAATCCTTCCACATCTTTCACTTTTGCAAACGGAACCAGTTTAAATCCATAACTGTATTCTTTTTTGCTCAAATGATAATCGGGAAGCGGAATCCCACGCCACGACCAGGTATCGTTTCCGCCAACACCAGCCTGTGCCAGATCAATGTTAGCAGTGAAGAATCCTGCAG
>JAJZSZ010000464.1 GCA_021849365.1 Bacteroidota bacterium
TATCGGTGCTGTATTGACACTGCCTGGTATCGCCGGTATCGTATTGACTATGGGTATGGCGGTTGACGCGAACGTGCTGATCTACGAACGTATCGAAGAAGAAGTAATGGCCGGAAAATCGGTTCGTATGGCTGTATTCGATGGATTCAACGCTGCCTATTCTGCAATTATCGACGGTCAGGTAACCACACTGTTAACCGGTATCGTTCTTTATATTTTCGGTTCTGGTCCAATCAGAGGTTTCGCTACCACATTGATCATCGGTATCCTTACTTCGCTGTTCACTTCAATTTTCATCACCCGTTTGATTTTCGAACGTCAGTTGGCGAAAAACAAAGAAATCACCTTCACTACAAAAAATACCAAAAACTGGTTGCGTTATGTGAAGATTCCTTTCATCGAAAAACGTAAAGTATTCTATACCCTTTCAGGTATTATGATTACGGCTTCAATCATTTCGTTTGCTGTTCGCGGATTTGATAAAGGTATCGACTTTAAAGGGGGACGTACTTTTGTGGTTCGTTTCGACAAAGACGTGAGAGTTGATGATATTAAAAATGCTTTGGCTCCAATTTTCAACTCAACTCCTGATGTTAAAACATACGGAAACAACAACCAGGTACGTATCACAACTGGTTATAAAATTGAAGAAAATACTGCTGATGTTGATAATGAAGTAGAAGAATTGCTTTATCAGGGACTTAAGAAAGCCAACTACATTGGTGATGTTTCTGCCGACACATTCAGTAAGGTAAACCTGCAGAGTACCCAGAAAGTAGGACCAACCATCTCGGATAAACTGACCAGAGATGCTATTCTGGCCGTATTGTTCTCGCTGGTTCTTATTTTCTTGTATATTCTTGTTCGTTTCGACAGCTGGCATTATGGTTTGGGCGGTGTTATTTCGCTGGCTCACGATGCCATCATTACCATGGGAGCATTCTCGTTGCTTTACGGATTCCTTCCATTCTCTCTCGAAATCGACCAGGCGTTTATCGCTGCCGTGTTGACCGTAATTGGTTACTCGATTAACGACACCGTGATTATTTACGACCGTATCCGCGAATACCGTCATTTGTATCCAAAACGCGGATTAGCCGAAACTATGGACCATGCCATGAACTCAACCCTTCGTCGTACCTTCAGTACTTCGTTAACTGTGTTGATCGTTTTGGTGGCCATTTTCATCTTCGGTGGTACTTCAATCAAAGGATTTACCTTTGCTCTTTTAATTGGTATTGGTGTAGGAACATATTCGTCAGTATTTAATGCTGCTCCTATTGTTTACGACACTATTGTCCACTCAAAAAGATTCAAAAAAGATAAGCTTTCAGCTTAATAAATAACTTCGAAGCAGGGGCTTCATCCGTCAATCGACAGATGGGGTCCCTGCTTCTTTTTTAGACTACTGCTGTTTTATCCCTGCAAGCCCTTTCTCCTGAAATCCGGACTCCTTCTAGCTGGACTGCAACTCCATAAATGAAATTTAGGGGAACACTTTGTACAGGTACAAACACCCCAACAGAATTCAGTTTGCCATTTTGTACCCCTTCAAACACCCTAGCTGACTTCGAGTTGTCATCTTGTACGTCTGCAACCATTTTTTTTAAATGCATTTGCCTGTCATATTCAGGTGTCTGCTGCCATAGTTTTCAACAAGTTTGTATATTTGCTGAGTTTTTACGAAAAAGACCAACTATCTAATTCAACAAGTTATGGGTGGAGGAGAAATTGTACTGATCATTTTTGTTTTTCTGATGCTTTTTGGAGCCAAATCAATTCCTGAAATTGCCAGGACATTGGGGAAAGCCATGCGCGAATTTCAGAAAGCAACCAACGAAATCAAGAGGGAAATCAACGAAAGCGGCGGTGGAATTGGCGGTGACCTTAGCGATATCAAATCGACTATTCAAAATGTAAGAAGTGACATTCAGGAAGGTATCAGAAAACATACCAGCGATATTCAGGACGGAATTAAAGAAACAACCGATAGCATCCAGGAAGGAGTAAAAACACACACCGGCGATGTAGAACAAGGGCTAAACGATCTGAAAGCCGATGTAGCTCAGGAAACAAAGAATATAGAAAAGAACATCGATAGCGGATCAAACATTTAACCGGAGCTCAGTAATCCGGAACCTCACCGTTCATAAATTAATCAGCAATTGATAAAAGTTGAGAAAATAACCAAATCGTTTGGCAACCTTCAGGTACTGAAGGGTATTGACCTCGAAGTTCCTGCCGGTAAACTTTACTCGATTGTTGGGCCCAGCGGTGCAGGCAAAACGACTCTGCTGCAAATCATTGGTACTTTGAGTCAACCCGAATCGGGTCATGTTTTCATTAATGGACAAAATATCTCGGTAATGAACGAGCGACAATTGGCCGATTTCCGGAATCGTCAGATTGGCTTTGTTTTCCAGTTTCATTATTTATTACCCGAATTCTCTGCATTCGAGAATGTTTGTATTCCGGCTTTTATAGCCAAAACACCGAAAAAAGAAGCCGAACAGAAAGCCCGCGAATACCTCGATTTTCTAGGTCTTTCGCACCGGCTTAACCATAAGCCCGGTGAACTTTCGGGCGGCGAAAGGCAACGTGTAGCCGTGGCAAGAGCTCTGATCAACAATCCTTCGGTTATCCTGGCCGATGAGCCTTCTGGAAACCTCGACACCAAAAACCGTGAAGATCTGCACGAGCTTTTCTTTACCCTGCGCGACAAGTTTAAGCAAACCCTCGTGATTGTAACCCACGACGAAAGTTTTGCGGCCCAAAGCGATGCCATTATCCGCATGCGCGATGGATTAATCGAAAACTAATGCTGTTTTCAGTCTCTCTGTGTCCAGTCTTCAAATTCGCAAATGATCTATTCTTCCGAAAATATCAAGTCGTTTCTCGACGAAAAAATACAGCTTTTCAATCGTGCCGAATTCATTGAAACCGATCCGATACAGGTTCCTGCACTTTTTACCACCAAAGAAAATATTGAGATTGCCGGATTTCTGGCAGCCACTCTAGCCTGGGGGCAACGCCCAACAATTATCAGGAATGCAATGAAATTAACGGCATTAATGCAGAACAATCCAATCGAATTCCTGCTAAATAGCTCCGAAGAAGATTGGGCAATGTTTCAAAGCTTCAAGCACCGTACCTTCAATGGCACCGATTGCATTTATTTTCTGAAATCGCTGAAAAATATCTACCAAAACCATGGAGGGCTGGAACAGGTTTTTACCGATGGGTTTCGAAATGGGAACTCCATTTTTAGTGCTTTGGTTTATTTCAGAAAAGTGTTTTTCGAACTTGAACACGAACGA
>JAJZSZ010000465.1 GCA_021849365.1 Bacteroidota bacterium
CCGATCTCAATGTTCCAAAGCTCTTTTCCTGTTTCAGGATCGTAACCGTTCACATTCGGATTGGTAGTCAGTATCACTTCGGTGCGGCTCCCGGTATTAACCAATATTGGAGACGACCACGAAATTTTTGAACTCCGTGCAGTTTCCCATACCGTATTTCCGGTTTGAGTATTCAATGCCAGTAATTTACCGGCCCGATTGGTATCGTATTGAATCAACAGTTTATCTTTATAAATAATCAATGAAGAACCGTGTCCGTAGTGGTTGTCGGGGACTCCAAGGTTACGTGCCCAAATACGCTTTCCGGTCATATCGAGCGCCAAAACATCGCCGGTAGCGAAAATGGCGAACACAGCACGTCCGTCGGTAGCCATAGTTGGAGCAGCCAAGCCGGTATCAGCAGTTACTTTTGGCATTGCCGAAGGCGAACCTTGTATATTGTCGGCCGCGGCTTCCCAGAGCAGTTTACCGGTATTTTTATCATAGCAATATACCATGCGGGCCTGAGTGTCAGCACCAGTCACAAACAGCTTGTCTCCCCAAATAATTGGCGAACTGAAACCTGATTTAGGAATTTTTACTTTCCACACTACATTTTTACCGGCGGCTCCGTTCCAATCGGTTGGCGTGTTTTTCTGAAAAGCTACACCATTTCCCTGTGGTCCACGAAAAAACGGGTAATTGGCCTTTAATTCAGCCTGAGTTGGCAATCCGGCAGGCTTTGCAGCAACAGTTTCTGCTGAAGGTGCTGTTCCCGTTTCTGACGGATTTGACGCAGTAGTATTTTCGCTGGTTGTTGGCGAGACAGATTGAACTGCTTGTTCAGGGGCTGCAGCAGACTGTTCAATTTTTGCAGGAGTTGACTGCTCTGCGGGCTGTTCCTGCTGTGCCACCAGATTTTCATTTACCATATATTCCTTCAGCGAATTCGAAGCCAGAAATCCGGATGCCAAGGCAACGACCATTAAACCGGAGCCTACATAGATCACCCATTTCTGTGCCACCAGTTTATCCAGACCTTTCACCTCATTGGCCGGATCAATTTCATTCAGTTTTGATTTGGCAGCCAGCACATACCGAATGGCTAAAATGGAAATAATCAGCCCCAGGAACATAAGATAGCTACCGGTGCGGATTTGCCACTGGCTTGTAAAATAAGCCTTACGCGCCATGAGGTCGAACGCGCGAATTTCAGCTTTCAGCGATTCGTCAGCCGGATTTTCACTCAGCCGTTTCACCAAAGCCGGAATTGTCTGATTCTCGATAGGGTTATTCAGTTTAGTCTGAAGAAAATTAGCAATCAGCAACACGGCCATTAGCAGTGCAAAACCGCCTGCGACCCAGGCCACTTGCCGTGCCAGTTTGATTTTTGTATTGGTTGAAAGGATCATTATTTATTTGGTTATCGTTGTTGTATTTGTTATCAGGTTATTAAAATTGTATTGCTGTTTTGAAGCGATGCAGTTCCATTTTCCGGTCTCCTATTCTTTCTTCACCGGGCAATAATCCATGCAGCGCGCGCAGCTCAGGCAATTGGTTTTGTTGGGTTCCCAGTCTTCGCGTTTGCGGAATTTCGATAAATTAATCAGGCTTGAGCCAATAATCAGTCCCATGAAGCCGCCCAGAATCCAACCTCCCCAATAGAACTGCTTCCGGATAGCATCGGCTTCGAGCACCAATTGTTCGGTTGACTTACCAGAGCTCATAAACGTACGCACATCAATATTTTTGGGATCATCTTTCAATTCGGGATGTTCGATAATCTGTTCGGCCAGGTAAACAGTCTTGTTAAATTTCGATAATGGCACATGCATCATCGAACCGGCAAATCCACCAATACCAACCCACAATGGTAAAAGCAGAAAATAAGTCATCAGACGGTTCACGTTACTGCGGCGTTTACCTGTTTCGGCAACAGGCTCGTCGATCGCACCAAACGGACACGAGTTGGAACACAATTTACACTGAATACACGCAGAAGGTGTAATGGTCATGTGACGCGATGAAAACTTCGACATCCATCCCAGCAAAACGCCATAAGGACAGAAAAAACGACAATATGGACGGGCCACAAACACACCAACAGCAAGGAATAAAATTCCTAGAATCAACATATCGTAAGGCGCATCGAACCGAAATAAACCGACAAACGGATCGTAGCGGCAGATGATAAACTCTGATTTAGTGGCCACATACAATAATGCCAAACCCAGATATAAATAAGGAATCAGGCCCAGAACTTTCTGGACCCATTTGGGCAGTTCAATCGGTTTTAAAATAATAATGTCCTGAATAGCACCAAGCGGACAGGCTCCGGCACAAAAAGTTCTTCCGAAGAAAAGCGAAAAAACAAGCGGCAGCAAAAAGAAAAGTAACGCAGTAACTGGCAGAGTATAGGTTGAATCGACCATCGCCAGAGCCACATTCTGAATTGAGCCGATGGAGCAAATACAACCCTCACGGTAAAAACCAAAATAGAGCAGGGAGAATACCGAAGTCCAGAAAACTCCGCGACGCGAGCGTTTTTTCAGCACAAACCAGGTAGTGAGCGACAAAATAACCAGTAACACGAAAACATCAAAATACTCCAGAAATAAATACCTGGCCGATGGTGCAGTAGTATTGGGCTGCGTGTACCCTGAATCGAACTCAGGCTTTGGGAACCGCTGTTTGGCTTCGGCTGCTCCAAACGATTGCAGCGAAACAACAATCAGGATACAGATCAGTAAAAAATATCGTTTTATTTGGTTCATTGTCAGACTCTTGGTTTTGTTTCGAGTTACAAGTTATAAACCCCTAACCCGTATCATATTTTAGGCTTTTTTTGCTTTGGCCGCACTTTCCTTGGTAAATCCTCCTTTAATCATATATGGAGTGTCAACCGGAACGCGCTGAAATGCGTCGGCCGGACAAACACGGGCAATTGCACATTCGTTACAGTTTTTGCAGCGATCGTGCCTGATTTGCAAATGCAGCGACCCATTCCCGAAAGAAGTACAACCAGCCACACATTTGGCACATCCGATGCACAAGTCTTCATCAATCTCGTATTCGAAATACGGCTCTTCAATGTACTTGCGTTTGATAGCTGCTGTTGGACAAAGCTGATTTTCGGCAGCCGTAGTCCTTGCATTTGCATCGGGTTTCAGGTAACCGCCACACAAATCGCAATAGCCACACAATGCATAAGCATGAACACATTTAACGGCCGAAGGTGTCATTACGCACTCGGTAGCACAGCGGCCACATTGAACGCATTTAAACGGATCGATCTGCCAAACCATCTTGCTGGAAGTCGATTTCAGGAGCGAAAC
>JAJZSZ010000054.1 GCA_021849365.1 Bacteroidota bacterium
GAAAGTGTTTTGGGGTTGCGCGGCTCCACACTTCGGCGAAGGTTATCAATTGCTTTTGACGATGAAATTCTCAGCGCAGGAATCATGCTGAAGATCAGACTGAGAAGCAGGGTTGACCCAATAGCAACTACCCAGAATTCAGGAGAACTTATCAACTTCTGATTGAAATGTATGCCTGTATAATCACAAATAGAAGGTGCGAACAACTGAATTAGCAGTGAGGCAAGAAGTAACGAAATCAGGAAAAACAGGAATGTTTCGGAAATCACATGAAAGATGAGGTTGGTGCGGCTTGCGCCATTCACTTTCATAACACCGGTTTGCCTGATCCGCTCGTGCCATTGTGCCGACGATATATTGATGAAATTGACCAAGGCAATTAGCAATACCAGTGCGGCAACCATGAGTAGTATCATCACTTTTACCTTGTCGCCAAAATGCAGGTAATTTCCATTGAAGAGCGAGAATCCCGAAAAATATAGCTTTTTGAGTGGAGTTAGCTGCGCCGCCGACGCTTTGGTCCGCATTTCGGCAGGGAAAAGAGCGGCGATTTTTGAGGCTGTTTCATTCGGGTTTGTTCCATCTTTCAGCAAAACAAATGTTTGGAAAAGGCAAAATGGCCAAACTTTAAACTCGGCTTCGTTGGGCATCACAATCTGGCGGGTAGCCATCGACGTTACTGCACTGAATGACAGGCAGGTGTTGTTTCCCGGAACATCAATTACGGCTTTTACTGTTAGCTCTTTTTCGTTGTTCAGTTTCAGTGTTTTTCCTGTTGCACTTTCGTTTCCGAAAAGTTTTTTGGCCAGCGATTGTGAAATAACGACTGTTAAAGGTTCAAGCAGGGCTTTTTCGGCATTTCCTTCGATCGTACTGAATGTGAAAAGTTTGAAGAAATCCTGATCTGCAAATATCAGGTCAGAAGTAATTGGTTCTTTATTTTCGGCCTGAAATACAGGTGCCTCCCAGGTTCCGGCAATCCGTACTGTTGATTCAACACCTGGAACGCTGTTATCGATGTGTTCTTTCAGTACTCCCGGAGTGTATATGCGTGGCAGATTATTTAGATCAGAATAAAGATAAACCCGGTTGCCGTTTTTGTGGTAATGGTCGGTGGTTAGTTCGCTATACGAATACACCGAAAGAACGATAACCAATGCAAGACTGATGGCAAGTCCAAGCAGATTAATCAGATTGGTTGCCGGTTTTCTGACAAAGCTTCGATAGGTTGATTTTAAGATGTTTTTCATGACTGGTTTTTCTGTTTACTCCATATAGTTTTCCAGACCTGATCGGGAATGGTTGCAATTGTTTGTGGCGGCTTATATCGAAAATACAATCTTATTTGCGGCATCCTTTCGGATAATTCCATCTTCCAGTCTGATGATGCGGGTTCCGTATTCGGCGAATTTCTCGTTGTGAGTTACCTGGATGATAGTCATTCCTTCATCATGCAGAGCTTTCAGGGTTTCCATAATCATTTCGCCCTGCGACGAATGAAGGTTTCCGGTAGGTTCGTCGGCCAGTAAAAGTTTTGGTTTACCAATAATGGCGCGGGCAATACCCACGAGTTGTTGTTGTCCTCCGGAAAGTTGCTGAGGAAATAAGTCTTTCTTAGCCACCATGTTAAAACGGTCGAGCAAATCGGCCACCATTGCCTGACGGTCGCGCCCTTTTACGCCTTTGTAAATCAACGGAGTTTCGATGTTTTCGTATACAGTCATTTCTTCAATCAGGTGATAAGCCTGGAAGATGAAGCCCATGAAATTACGATGGTAGTCAACTTTTACTTTCTCTTTCAGGTCGAGCACCGATTTGTCGTACAGTGTATATTCTCCGGCCGAAGGTTGATCGAGCAGCCCAATGATATTGAGCAGTGTTGATTTTCCGGAGCCGCTGGGGCCCATGATGCTTACGAATTCGCCCTCTTTCACTTCAAGATTAACAGCTTTCAGCACGAAAGTCCGTTGAAATTTCGAATCGTAATACTTGTCGATGTTGTTTAAGTGTATCATTATATCCTTTTATTTTGTTTTTATTGTTTCCTTTTTTTATTCATACCTCAGTGCCTTTACCGGGTTGCTTACCGCAATTTTTAGTACATGGTAGCTGATGGTGAGCTGGGCGATTACGGCAATAAGTATGATTCCGATAATGAAAACCATCACAGAAAGCGGTTCTTTGTAAGTTCCCGGCATTGTTTTGTAGATGAAAACTGCTGACGGACAGGCCACCAGGATTGCGCCTCCCAGAAGGGCAAATACTTCGAACGAAAGCTGTCGGTAAATGGTGGCCACCGAACTGCCCAAAACCTTGCGAATGCCAATTTCTTTGGTACGGCGCTTTATGGTGAAAAGCATCAACCCAAACAGTCCAATGGACGAAACAATGAGCGAGACAATGGCAAAAATCAGGAATAATTTTTCGAATGCTTTCCAAAAAAGAAAAGCGTTTTCGGTATAAAAAATGATCATGAAATCTTTCACCTCAAAAGGTTCGTTGGGCATAACCGATTCAAGTTCGCTGGTAACGAGTTGCTTCGCCTTTTGACCATTCCCGGGCGTAAACCTGACTGTTATCATTTTGCTGCCAATCAGCACATTGTCGTTCAGGAACATGATGTAATTTGGAATGGGATTGTGGACAGAGAAGGCATGAAAATCTTTAACCACTCCAATGATTGAGTAAGCTTTTCCGTAAAGGAACAACTGTTTACCAATCGGGTTTGCATAACCAAAAGCTTTCATCGCTGTTTCGTTGATAATGCAATTCTGATTATCGGCGGGATATTCGGGTGAGAAGTTCCGCCCGTAAGCCATTTTTAGGTTGTAAGTTGGGATGAAGTCGTAGTTCACGTAATTGCGCGAAATCATTTCTTTCTGGTCGGGCATCGCCCCTTCCCAGGTCACATATCCGCCGATGTTTCCATTAAACGGCATGGTCGACGACATGGAAACATCAACAATTTCAGGGTGTTGAGTCAGCCGGGTTTTGATGGTTTCGAAAGACATCTTGTCTTTCACGTTCATTTCGGCAAACAAGATGTTCTTATTGTCGAATCCCAATTCTTTATTCAGGATGAACTGCACATGGTTATTCATAATCAGGCTAACGATGAGCATGAAAAGCGAAATAGCGAACTGGGTGGTTATTAAAAGTTTTTTTGTGCTGAAGGTTTTTGCCCTGTCGTTGAAAAGTTTGCCTTTAAGCACCCGAACGGGGTTGTATGACGAAAGAACCAGCGCCGGGTAGATACCTGAAAGAATCCCAGCAACTAAACTCGCCATTATCACGATGAGTATCAGGTGGCCTTGAAAAAAGACCGAAAAGTCCATGTTTTTATCCATAATGTCGTTGAGCACCGGGAAGGCTAATACGGCTGCCACAATACCCAAAATCATGGCCACAAAAGTAAATAGCATTGTTTCGCCAAGGAATTGGGCTGCAATCGCTTTCTTCGAAAAGCCAACCACTTTTTTGATCCCGATTTCGCCGGCACGCTGGGTTGAATTGGCAAGCGAAAGGTTTACATAGTTTACGCACGACAACACCAGCATCAGTATAGCCGCCAGCGAAAGGATCGAAAGTCCAATGTAATAATCGGGTTGACCGTTTGGCGACAAGTGCATTTTTGAAAGCGGGTGCAGATAAGGAGTCGATTTTTCAAAATCTTTTACATTCTTGAATGCATCCTTGATTTTTGCATCGACTAGTTTGGGGTCAGCGCCTTTTTTCAGGAGAATAAAGTTGTCGTTGTTGATGGTAGTCCAGTTGTCGCGAAAATCTTTTTGTCCTGAAAGGGTTTCGAAGGTACTCATCGAAATCAGGTATGTCGGTTCTAGTTCCGAATTGACCGGGAAGTCGGCAATAACAGCTGTGACCGTTAATGGGTATCGTTTACCCATTATAATCTGTTTACCCATAGCTCTACCTTCCGGGAAGAGTTTTTTCTCAAGCTTTTCAGTAATCACAATGGTATTCGGTTCGGTGAGCGCATTGGCTGTAGTTCCTTCTTTTATCTTGATCGTGAAGATGTCGAAAATGGAGTTTTCGCACCAGTAGCCTAGTTTTTCGTATAACTGGCCACCATCGGGCAGGGTAAAAAACTGGCCTGATCCCTGATTCCCGGAAATCTCCCGCATCAACAACACTTTTTCTACTTCAGGCAAATCGGCCAGTAAATGGTAACGTAAAGCCGACGGGCTGTAGGTACAAAAATTAGTTGGATAGGAATCTTCCTGTTTGGTCTGAACCCGGTAAATATTGTCGTAATTCGTGTTAAATGTGTCGTAATTAAACTCGTAGCTTACCAGACTGGCAAAAAGAATAAACGTGCCGAATCCGAAAACCAGGTTTATCAGGTTTAAGAAATTCGACATTTTGTTGTTTAAAATGTTTCGGTAAATACTCCGGAAGAAATGTTTAATCATGGCTTTGAGTCTGTTTTTTTCTGTTTGTTTTTCTGATTGTCTGGCATAAAATATCCAGAACTATACCACAATCGTAAGTTGTTGATTTTAAGTGTTTATTTAAAATTCACGAAATTCGATTTGTCAAAAAAATTTACAGAATGTTGTATATTTATTTGTCAAAATGCTTTCAGCTCTATTCATATCTGAGTGCTTTTACCGGGTTGCGTGTGGCAGCTTTCCAGCATTGCCAGCTAACCGTAAGCAGGGCTACGGCGAGAACCACGACTCCGGCCAAAACAAAAATCCACCAGCTTAAACTGGTTTTGTAGGCAAAGCTTTCGAGCCATTTATGCATGGCGTACCAGGCTCCAGGTGTTGCTACAATGAAAGCCACCACTACCCATTTTACAAAGTCTTTATTGAGCATGAACAAAACTTCGGAAACCCTAGCACCGTTTACTTTTCTGATACCTATTTCGGTTGAGCGGTTGATTACAGCCAGCGAAGTAAGCCCGATGAGTCCCATGCATGCAAGGAATATGCAGATTCCCCCGGCCCAGCTCACAATGGTACTCCAGCGTCTTTCCTTCTTATAAAAATCGTCGAATTTCTGGTCGAGAAAGCTGTATTTAATGGGCAAATCGGGCGAAACCTGTTTCCACGATGCGTTTAGTGCAGCCAGTGCTTTAGCCGGATTGCCCGGGTTGATGCGCACAAATATTGCATTCGGACTAAAATTAGCCGGACACAAAAACATTTGCGAACGAACTGTTTGTTTGAGGTCTTCGAAATTGAAATCGCGGCTAACGCCAATAATAGTTTTACGATCTGGTCCCTTGGCGTTGGTAAATTCTTTGCCGATAGCATCTTCCGGCGAAGTGCCAAATGCCTTCCTGACCAGTGTTTCGTTTACAATTACCGCATTCGAGCCGTCCGAACTAATTTCAGGATTAAAATTTCTTCCCGCCACGAGCTGCATACCCAAAACATCAAGAAACTCGGGGTCAACCGGATATTCGATCACTGTTTCATCTTTATTCTCGAATTTATACCGGCGTCCCATCTGGCCTTCGTTACTGCCCAATCCGATGGACGAGGCGGCCACTCCGAGAATGCTGCTTTCCGATTTCAGTGTCTGCTTAAAAAGTGGATAGTTCTTTTGCAGATCGATGCCCTGCGAGCTGATCATCACCACGTTCTTTTTGTTGAATCCCAGATTTTTCGATTGCATAAACGCCAGTTGACGCATAATGACAATCATCGAAATAATTAACCCGATGGAAAGCACAAACTGAAATGAAACAAGCAATTTGGTAAATGCATTTGAGCCCGAGAAGCGGAGTTTGTTTTTTAAAACTTCTGCTGGTTTAAAGCCTGAAATGGCCAGAGCCGGATATATTCCCGATAGGAACCCAACCAGTATTACCACGCCCGAAAGTAAGCCAATCATTTCGGGGTATTGCCTGAAAGAAAATGCCAGTGAACGTCCGGAAAGCTCGTTGAAGAATGGAAGTAAAATGTAGGCCAGCAGGAGGCCAAGTATTGCTGAAACGACACTCAGCAAAAGCGATTCGGCCAGAAACTGGAATATCAGCTGGCGGCGCAGGCTCCCGGTAACTTTCCGGATCCCTACTTCCTTCGATCTTCCGGCCGAACGACTGATAGCCAGTGTGATAAAATTGATGCAGGCAATGAGCAATACCCCAATGGCAATACTGATCAGTATCCAGCTGTTTTTAGGATCGGATGCGCCCCAGCGATCGATTTTAACGCCGGTATGCACGTCTGTCAAAGGCTGAAGCCCATATCCGTTGAAGGAGCCTGTTCCTTTACTTTTCGCAGACTTTTCAGGAGTCGTGCTTTTTTCGTTTGGAGAATATTTCTGCCGGAACTCGGCCAGGCGTTCGGGCTCGTTCGGCAGTTTGCTGTTTTCGTGCAGTAATACAAATACCGAAATGCCAATGGTCATGTTCCAGTCTTTCAGGCTTGCACGTCCGTAATCAGTATTTAAAACATAGTCGAAGTTTCCTAAAATGTCGAAATCAATGCTGGAGTTAACCGGAACATTCTCGGCAACGGCGCCAACGACAAAAGGTTCGAAGATTTCTTCGTTACATATTTCGACTGTTTTTCCCACTACATCGGTATTCCCGAATAGTTGAATCGCCTTATCGCGCGTCAGCACAATATTTCGGGACGATTCGAGCGCCATTGATGAATTTCCATCAATCAGCGGAAAGGTAAATACAGAAAAGATCTGTGGATCAGCAAAAGTGACATTGATTCGATGAACCTGATTGTTGACCCGTACGAATTTCTCGCCAGCCGATTTCACCCGTACAAAATCTTCAACGTCTGATAAATCCTGCTTCATTGCCGGCCCGAGTGGGGTAGAGGACGATGGCTCGCTTCCTTCACGATCGGGTGACGACCACCAGTCGTACAACCGGTAGATGTGCGAAGCCTTGGCATGGAAACGGTCGTAGCTGAATTCGTTAACGGTATAAAGCAGGAACAAGCTGAAACAGGCCAGACCTATTGATAGTCCAAGTATATTGATGAGTGCTAATGTTTTTTGCCTGACCAGGTTGCGCCAGGCAATTTTTATATAATGTCTGATCATCGATTCAGCTTAAAATGATTAAAAATCTTTCCTGTATGGGTCGTCGATAAGGTTAAATCAGTACGTCGCCCAATTGCTTTTTCACTTCTTCAGTAATAATCTGCCCGTCGAACAGGTTGACCACACGGTGTGCGAATTCCGAATCATGCATGGAGTGTGTTACCATGACGATGGTGGTACCCTCGCGGTTAAGCTCGGTGAGGAGATTCATCACTTCCAGACCGTTTTTCGAGTCGAGGTTACCGGTTGGCTCGTCGGCGAGGATCAACTTTGGGCTGGCAACTACTGCACGGGCAATAGCTACGCGTTGCTGCTGTCCTCCGGATAACTGCTGCGGAAAATGTTTTTTTCGGTGACTTATTTTCATGCGTTCAAGCACCCTTTCAACCATTTCTTTGCGCTCTTTGGCGCTCATTTTTAAATAGATAAGCGGAAGTTCCACGTTTTCGTACACATTGAGCTCGTCAATCAGGTTAAAGCTCTGGAAAACAAAACCGATGTTTCCCTTACGGAGCATGGTGCGGTTACGTTCTTTAAAGGCGCCAACTTCCTGTCCGTCAAAGTAATATTCTCCTGAGGAAGGATTGTCGAGCAACCCAATGATGTTGAGCAAAGTTGATTTGCCGCAGCCCGATGGACCCATGATGGCAACAAATTCGCCTTTTTGAATGTGCAGGTTTACGTTATTCAACGCACTGGTTTCAATCTCTTCGGTGCGGAATACTTTGTTTAGGTTTACTATTTTTATCATGATTTAAAATTGCTTTGGGCATGGGGCAAAGGGCATGTTTGGTACTTTGCACGAGCCTCTTGGTTAATAAATTTGCTTGGAGCCGCAAGTATGGGGAATAGCCAAATCTTTGTACCAGACTATTCTTTATCGGCTAAAATTGATTTTCTGAAATTTGTAATTCTTCTGCTTAATGAATCAAGATCATTTAGAATCTGATCTAATTGTTCTTTTGTAATGAAATTTCTACGGAAGGCGACAAATGAAATGTTAGCCACTTCAAATACTGATCTTCGTGCGATATTTAGAAAATTGGCAAAATCTTTAGCTGAAAATGATCCAGAACCTTCTGCAATATTGTTTGAGATGCTTAGCGAAGCAGCTCTTAATTGCTCAGCAACACGATAACTTTTTGCATCAACAAAGGCATCTGCTAAATCAAAGAGTTGGTCATTCAGTGATATTGATTCTTTCCAGATTTCTAAATCCATAAATCTAAATTGTGCCATGTTTTCAGGTTTTATTATATATGCTTCAAGTTAGGAATAAAATCTTAATGTGTAACTCAACTCTGGCCCCAAGCCCCATGCTCTGTGCCATCAAAACACAATCTTATCGTTTGTGCCGAATATTTCGTAGCCCGAAGTGATTACTTTCTCGCCCGGATTCAGTCCTTCCAAAACTTCGTAATACTGCGGATTTTGTTTGCCAATTTTTATTGGTCGTTTTACCGCCTCGGTTCCGGCCTCATTTACAACAAAAATCCATTGTCCGCCTGTGCTTTGGAAGAAACCTCCGCGCGGGATCATCAGAGCTTTTTGCGATTCGCCCAACTCAAGTTTTACGTGATAGGTTTGTCCGGTACGTACATTGTCGGGTGTTTGTCCTTCAAAAACCAGGTCGATTTTGAATTGACCATCACGCACATCGGGATATACTTTTTTCACCGTTAAGTTGAAATTTGTCCCGTTACGATCGAGAGTGGCGGTAAGTCCACGGATAACGCGATCAATGTAATGTTCGTCGATTTTGGCATTGACTTTAAAATTGTCGAGCACGTTGATTTGACCAATGCGCTGTCCTTCATTGATTCGCTGCCCGATTTCAGCATCGAGCATTCCCAGCTGTCCGTCGACGGGGGCTTTTACGTTCAGATTGTCCAGCCTCTCCCGAACCAGTCCGAGCATCTGACGCATTTTCCCAAGGTCGGTTTCAAGAGTGATCATCGATGTAGCGCGAAGCATGGAGTCATTTCTAGCTTTCAGCTTATTGATTGTCAGTAAATGTGCCTCATATTCAAAGTCTTCTTTGGCCTGGAGATAATCTTCTTTCGAGATCAGTGCTTCTTTGAAAAGCGATTCGTATTGACTGTAGGTTCGCTTTTTGCGGTTAAGTTTGTATTCACTGTCGAGCAGGTTGCGTTTCGACTGAATGAGTTCGGTTTCGAAACTGATGCGGGTGTTACGCAGGTAGTTTTCCTTTTCGGCCAAAGCGGCTTCGCTGTTCAGGATTGTTTGATACAACTGGCGGTTTTCGAGACGGAGAATCACATCTCCTTTTTTTACGGTTGCACCTTCTTCGATAAAACGCTGCTCAACTGTTCCGCCTTCCACGGCATCCAGGTAAATGGTGGTGATTGGCTCGACCTGCCCGATTACCGTGATGTAATCGTTGAACATGCCGTCTTCAACAGTGCTGACTGTTATTTTATCCTTTTCGGCCCTGAAGGTTGACGAATGATCGCCAAAGGCCAGTTTAAAAATCAGAAAACCAATCAGCAATATTCCAAGTCCCCAGAAAATGTGTTTTTTCTGAATTCCCTTTTTCTTTTCTATGACTTTGTCCATTCCCATGACGTTATAGTTTCAAGTTTGACTTCGACAGAGCTCATGCCCTAATTTCAGTCAACGGTTTATAAATCTGTTTAATAAATATTTTTTTAGTCTCTTTTTTACTCTTCCCAGAATCGTTTTCCGGAATAAAAATCGAGTATTTTCTTTTTCACTTCCCATTGAAGCCTGGACTTCAGTACATTGCTTTCGGAGTTGGCCAGTCTGTTTTTTGCGATATAAAAATCGACTACATTAATCAGGCCTTGCTCAATTTTCTTTTCGGCGGCCTGAAATGCAAGCTGATCGGCATCACGCTGTTTTTTATATTGATTGTATTCTTTTTCAATGGCTTCCAGCTCGTTCAGATTATTGGCCATTTCAAAATAGAGCTTTTGTTTTTCCTGTGCCAATGTGTTTTGAGCCTGTTCTACTTCGAGTTTGGCTTTTTTTATGTCCGACCGAACTGCCCAGCGGCTGAATATCGGAATGTTAAGCGAGCCTCCCAGGTATTGACTCAGGTTATTGTCGATTTGAGTGCCGAACCGGATTGTTTTGCCCAATTCGTCTTTGGTTGTTTCGTAGTAACCAGTTCCTACCGATCCGTAAGCGCTGATCGAGGGATAAAGCTGCGACCGGGTGATCGCCAGCATTCGGCGGCTGGCTTTTAATTGCGCTTCGAAGGACTGAAAATAGGGTGACCATTTCAGATATGAGTTGAATAGGTTCTCGGAGACAGGCTGAGAAGCTGTTTCGGCAATGGTTCGTTCCTCTGCAAGAACAAGCGAAGTGGTGTCGGTCAGATTCATGCGTTGCTTTAGTTGAAGCATCGATGTTTTCAGGCTGTTTTCAACCTGAATGCGACGCAGTTCCTCCGACTCGTAATTGGCCTGCATATCGAGTAAATCGGGCTTCGATTTCATTCCCAGCTCAACCTGTCGCTCAATTTTCTTCAGGTTAATTCCCGAAGTTTCAACCTGTTTTTTGGCAATCTCCAGCATTCCCTTGTAGTACAGAACTTCGAAATAGGAGGTCATTACTCCAAAAGCCAGGTCGTCGGCGGTGCTCAACCGTTTCATTTCACTCGCCTTTTTCCTGAATTTCTGGTATTCTATCTGGTTTATAAGTCTGAACCCGTTAAACAGAGTCATTGAGGCGTTGACATCGTAACTGTTATTGAAGAATTCGTTATTTACAATGTCGTTCGTATTGGGGTCGACCGATCGCCCGAAACTGATTCCGGCGCGCGACGAAGCATTGATTCCCGGAAGCAATGCTCTTTTAGATTGATTCAGGTCTTCAGTAGCCATTTTCTCCTGGATTTCCATTTGGCGTAATCCAATGTTGTTTTCAATAGAAAAAGAAATGCACTTATTCAGTGTCCAGGTGTTTTGAGCCACAAGTGCATTTCCGACCACAAACCAAAAAATGAAAATGAGTATAGTTTTTCTTGATGCCATTGTTTAATTATTTGCTGTTTAGTGTGCCAGAATAATGCCAAAATATTAAACTACTATAAATCAATATTTTGAAAATGATATTTTCTTTTTCAAGTTAAAATAATTGACAATAGTTTGTCAAAAATTTTTACAGCTTGTTGATTTTGGATTTGGCGACTTGTAACTTTAAAGAAAAAATGGCCAAAGGAAATATTCTGATCGTCGACGACAACAAAAGCATCCTGAGCGCGCTTGAAATTCTGTTAACTCCCGAATTCCAAACTGTGACTACGCTTTCCGATCCCAGCCAGATTCCGACCGAACTGCGCAAAAAAGAGTATAATCTGGTTATTCTCGACATGAATTTTAAAGCCGGAATTAATACCGGCAACGAAGGAATTTATTGGTTGGGGCGAATTAAAGAATCGAATCCCGAAATTTCGGTGGTAATGATTACTGCTTACGGCGACATTGAGTTAACCGTAAAAGCCCTGAAAATGGGAGCTACCGATTTCTTCCTGAAGCCCTGGGACAATAATAAGTTACTGGCCACGCTTAAATCGGCGCTGCAGCTCAATTGGTCGAAGAAGGAAGTGACTCAGCTGAAGGAGAAAGAAAAAGGCCTGAAAACGGAACTCAATCGCGAGCAGAAGTTTATTATTGGTTCTTCGCCACAGCTGATGCAGGTTTTGAATATGGTTCGCAAAGTGGCCAAAACCAACGCCAATGTGCTGATTACCGGTGAAAATGGGACGGGGAAAGAACTGATTGCCCACGAAATTCACCGTTTGTCCGAACGTTCGAACGAGGTTTTGGTAAGTGTTGATATGGGCGCAATTACCGAGACTTTATTCGAAAGCGAGCTCTTTGGCCATGTGAAAGGAGCTTTTACTGATGCCCGCGAAAGCCGCCCCGGAAAATTTGAAGTAGCCGACAAAGGCAGCCTTTTTCTCGACGAAATTGGCAACCTATCTTTTCACCTTCAGGCTAAATTGCTGGCAGCCATACAGAATCGTCAGATTTCGCGAATTGGCTCCAATCAGACCATCCCGGTTGACATCCGGTTGATTTGTGCCACCAATAAAAATCTTGAAAACATGGTTCGGGAAGGTTTATTCCGCGAAGATTTACTTTACCGTATCAACACCATCCAGATTGAAGTTCCGCCACTCAGGGATAGGGGTAACGATGTGCTGGTGCTCGCCGACTTTTTCCTGAAAAAATATTCCTCGAAATACAACAAGCCCAGCCTTAAAATTAATCAGCAGGCACAGGAAAAACTGCTCAAATACACCTGGCCGGGAAATATTCGCGAGTTACAGCACACCATTGAAAAGGCTGTTATACTTAGCGAAGGAAACGTTTTGAAGGCCGAAGATTTCTTCATGCGACCGGTTGTTTCAGGGCGGGTGAGTGAAACAGAGCTGACCCTTGAAGAAATGGAAAAGCGCATGATTAACCAGGCGATTGAAAAGAACAATGGAAACCTAAGCGCAGCTGCCGAGCAGCTGGGCATTACCCGACAGACACTTTATAACAAGATCAAAAAAAACGGACAATGATAGGGAAGAACTTATACATCCAGGTTATTTTCAGGATTGTTACAATTGTTTTGTTGAGTCTTGCCGCCGGTTGGCTCTTGTTTAAAGAGCAGTCGTATTCTTTAGTTTTTCTGTGCTTTCTGGCTGTTGTATTTGTTACAGGGTCGCTGATTAATTACCTGAACTCGACCAACCGGAAAATTAGCTACTTTCTCGAATCGGTTCAGAATGAGGATTCAACACTGTCGTTCCCGACTAATTTTCCGGATAAACCTGTACACGAAATTTACAAGGGATTAAACAAAGTGAATCACCAGATTCAGCAGTTAAAAATTGAAAGCCGGCAACAGGAGCAATACTTCCAGACTTTACTTGAACATGTAGCTACCGGGATTGTGACGTTCAATGCCAATGGCTTTGTGCTCCACGCCAATTCGGCCGCCCGGAAAATGCTTGGAACCGATGTGCTTACTCATCTGAATCAGCTTGATCGGGTAAATCATAACCTTTTTCATGCGATAAGGAGTATTGGCCCGTTCGAGCAAAAGCTGGTTTCTGTCACTACCGAGCGGGGAGTGGTGCAACTTTCGCTTAAATCAACTTCTTTCAAGACAAAAGATAATGAGTTAGTTCTTCTTGCTATACAGGATATCCGGAATGAACTGGATGAAAAGGAGCTCGATTCGTGGATGAAGCTGATCCGGGTTTTAATGCACGAAATCATGAATTCGATTGCCCCGATAACATCGCTCTCAGAGAGTTTGTGCCAGTTTTACACCATCGACGGACGTCAGGCCCATCCCGAAGAAATTACTGAGGCGATGATCCAATCAACGCAGCGCGGGTTGAGCGTAATCAAAGAGCAGGGAAACGGCCTGATGCTGTTTGTTGAGTCGTACCGAAAACTGACACGCCTGCCTAAGCCCGACCGGAAGCTATTTAAAGTGGAAGAACTGATCACACGCATCCAGGTTTTATATACTTCGCTTGAGAACAGCGATCGGGTGAAACTCATCATTTCTATCAATCCGCATGATATGGAGCTTTATGCTGACGAAAATCTGATTTCGCAGGTGCTGATTAACCTGACAAAAAATGCCTTGCAGGCCAATGAGACAAATCCTGACGGAAAGATCCAGATCATTGCCGGGTTCAATGCTGATGAGCGACCACAAATCCGTGTGGTTGATAATGGCCCGGGGATTCCGGATGAAATTCTGGAGCAGATTTTCGTACCGTTTTTCACCACCCGTGAAAATGGTTCCGGCATCGGGTTGAGCCTTTCGCGACAGATCATGCGTTTGCATGGGGGTAGCCTGCAGGTGCGCTCCAATCCGGGAAAAGAAACTGTTTTCAGTATGATTTTTTAATAAAAAAATAGGGCTGCCAGTTTCGGGCAACCCTATTTTTTTGAAAAAGTTTTATTGCAATTTATTTCTTTGGAGATTCAGGAGCCTTCGCGGGTTTCAGCGATAATCCGTCAGCTGTCATGATCCATGTTTTGCCAACCATGTCGCCATCCCACATATTTTCGGTATTCTCAATGTCGGAAATAATGTCTTTCATCGCCGAATCCAGGTAAATCGCCTTTCCTTCCGGTACTTTCAGCGTCAGGTTCACTTCCTGGTTTCGCCATTTGGCATTGTCTTTCAGGAAATAATACGGATCGAAATATAATGTCGAGTCTTTTTGAGAGAAGTTGTAAGTTATGGCTTCCACATTTTGCTGTGCATTTTCGGTACTGCTACCTCTCGAATTCTTTTTAATCAGGAGTAAATATTCGCCTGAGCTGCCTTTTTCGATAGTAAACCGTGGATGTCCCAGCAATTTATCTTTACCGTTTACAGTTGCAATTTTCATTCGGTCGAGCGAAACTTCGTTATCAATCAGCGATTCAAAAAGATCGTCATTTACTTTCAGATAAAGAGTTTTACAGGTTGTGCATTCCACTTTCTGAGTAACAGTCTGGCTGGTTCGTTTGCTGAAATTACTAACTTGATTAACGCTGACAACAATCAGTACAATAAGTGCGGCCAACCAAAGGCCGAAAGTTCCTAAACCAATAAGTTTATTGTTGGTTTTGTAGCGGAAGATAAGCTTTGTACCAATAAAAAGTATCAGTAAAATTGGGATTCCAATTAAAATAGAAATAGCGATCAGTGATAAGGTGTAAGCACCGGGGCTAACAAAATTGCCAAGCAAACTGGTCATGTCGACATTTGAGTCCCAGCCGAAATTCCAGGGGCCTCCGTGCATGAACGAATGCCCGATGGCCATTGAGGTAACAAAGCCAACCAGGCTGGCGATACCTCCGATTATTAAAGCCGCTCCGAAAAGCAACACCAGAACGCGGAGTACGACGCGAAGCACACTTCCAACAACTTCGCCGAAACTATCGATGCGCGACACACCTTTCTCGTTTTTGGTGTTAACGAATTTGTTATAGTTTTCGCCAACTTCACTCATTTCTTCTTTAATCGATTTCTCGATATTCGAGATTGTGGGTTCCTTTCCGCGCATCTCAAGCTTTTGAGCAGTTGTCTTAGCCTTCGGAACAACAATCCAAAGAATCAAATAAATCAGTATTGAAGCACCACCCATGAACAACACCACCACAAAAATTATCCGAAGGATAACCGGGTCGATGTTGAAATAGGCTCCCATTCCGGAACAAACTCCGCCCAATACGCGGTTGTCGCCATCGCGGTAAAGGCGGCGGCGTATTTTTTGTTCGCCTTCCTGTGGTGCAGCTTCAGCCTGAACCTTCTCAGCTTCTTCTTCCTGCTCCATGAAGTCTTCTGGTTTTCCCATCCGGGCAATCACTTCGTCAACCATTGCATCGGTGACTACATCAACTTTGTTGTTGGTTTTCTCAATCAGCAATTCAGCGATACGGGCTTCAATGTCCTGGAGTATTTCCTGGCCTTCGATAGCTGCGTTAAAGTGCTTGTTGAGCATGTGAAGGTATTTCTGGAGTTTCTCGAATGCGTCGTCGTCGATGTGGAAGATGCTGCCACTTATATTGATTGTAAATGTCTTTTTCATTTTTTTGAGGTTTTTCCGTTTTTTGATAAAGTTATACTGAAATTAACCTATTTATGTTCTTTGATCGTTTTTACAGCATCGACCAACTCGTCCCACGAAGCACCCATCTCGGTCAGGAAGAAACGTCCTTCATCGGTTAGCTCGTAGTATTTCCTTGGTGGTCCTTGTGTCGATTCTTCCCATTTATACGCGAGCAACCCGTCGTTTTTCAGTCGGGTAAGCAGAGGGTATAAGGTTCCTTCCACAACAATCATTTTGGCATTTTTCAATTCCTCGATGATGTCGCTTGCATACAAAGGTTTTCCGTCGATTACCAGCAGAATGCAATATTCGAGAACGCCTTTGCGCATCTGAGCTTTGGTATTACTTAAATCCATCTTTTTTTCCTCCTAAAAATTCGTTGAGAATATTCTTTTCTGTAAGTACGGATTGCTGGCACCCAATTGACTCATCCAGCACCCGATCATTAAATCTGTATGTCCCAGCTTTATTGAAAGGATGGAGATGGTCTTTTTAATTGGTTTGTTTTCTGTTTTCTGAACGCTGTTTTGTTTCATGGCTTTGAGTTTTGTTTCTGTTTCCTGTTTTGTTTTCTGAACTGTTTTCTTGTTTTCATCTGGTAAGACTAAAGGTTTTCAGTTTGGTTACAGTTTTATAGAACTTTTTTTAAACTTATACCTTCTCTTACATTGTTATTGGCTTTACAAACATACAAATAAAAAATGGTTCTATGCAACACATAGTACTAATATTTTTTAAATATTTTTGATATTAATTGTAATATATTGATAGTTAGTGTTTTATGTTTTAATGTGATGCTTTGTTGTTTTGGAATGAGTGCGAAAATCCGGATATTCAGAGGTGAGATTTATTCTTTTTCTGAAAAAAAATAAAAAATGCAAGTGAAAGGTAGGGTAATTTCATTCTGGATGGTAATGCATCGTATCAATCAACTTAATTTGGACAGACCACCATGCAACCCGAAAATAACCCAATCGATATTGCTACGATAATTGATGACACCGACAACCTTATCCGCCGGATCAATGCTCATTTAGAAGAGTTGGAAAACAAGTACAACATTGAAAAAAAGAAGACTTCCCGATCTTTTGAAGGTGAGGTTTTTCAGGCTTAAGTCAGATTTCAGTTTTGAAATATAGGATAGTTACAAAAAATAAAAAACCTCCGGAACATTACAATCCGGAGGTTTCAACCAAAACAAAAATCAACTAAAGCCTATTCTGCAAATTCTTCTTCTAATTCTTTTTCGGTCTGAAGGAACAGTTTCAAATCTTCGTCAACCGACTGGATTCCGGCAATTCCAAAATTCTGAACCAGCACATTGGCCACGTTTGGCGACAGGAATGCCGGCAAAGTCGGGCCGAGGTGAATGTTTTTCACGCCCAGATAAAGCAGCGCCAGTAATACAATCACCGCTTTTTGCTCGTACCAGGCAATGTTGTAGGCAATTGGCAACTGGTTCACATCTTCCAGTTCGAATATTTCTTTCAGTTTCAGCGCTACCACTGCCAGTGAATACGAGTCGTTGCACTGCCCGGCATCGATCACACGTGGAATGCCATTGATTTCGCCCAAAGGCAACTTATTGTAGCGGTATTTGGCGCAGCCTGCCGTCAAAATCACGGTATCTTTTGGTAGCTTTTCGGCGAACTGGGTGTAGTAGTCGCGTTCTTTCATGCGGCCATCGCAACCGGCCATCACAAAGAACTTGCGGATAGCGCCGGTTTTAACGGCTTCAACAATCGGTCCGGCTAATTCGAAAACCTGGTTGTGAGCGAACCCACCAATGATTTCGCCGGTTTCAATTTCAGTTGGGGCACCGCAGATCAACGCGTGTTCGATAATCGGACGGAAGTTTTTCATTTCACCCGGTTTGCGGTCGCCAATGTGAACGGCTCCCGGCAGACCCGATGCGCCGGTGGTATAAATACGGTCGGCATACGAAGCGCCTTTCAGTGGTGGAACGATGCAGTTGGTGGTGAAAAGGATCGGGCCGTTGAAGCTTTCGAACTCTTCTTTCTGTTTCCACCAGGCGTTTCCGTAGTTTCCGGCCAGGTGTTTGTATTTCTTGAATGCAGGATAGTAGTTAGCAGGCAACATTTCGCTGTGGGTGTACACATCTACGCCGGTTCCTTCGGTCT
>JAJZSZ010000055.1 GCA_021849365.1 Bacteroidota bacterium
TTAAAATCGAGTCCAGGCGATCGCCAGTTTACCGTACCAATTGCCCTGAACCGACCACTCCGCTTTCCTCCGCTCAAATAACCGCCCCATCCGGATAAACTGGTTCTTTCAGCATCAAATTCCAAATGATCAGCATCCGGTCGCTGATAATAGTGTACCGATGATAACTGTAGGTCGGAGATAGCCTCTTTATCACCCCGAATATCACTGAAAAAGCTTTTGAAATCGACAAAATACTTCCTGTTTTTCCAGTTGTGTTCAAAATCAATACCTCCAACCGTCGATGATTTAGGCAAAAAATTCAACTGCTGATCGTTAATATTTCGCATGGTTGAAGTAATCATTCCCCCCAAAACAGTCCTGCCATCATTGAAATCCTGCTTAATGCGACCTACCATAAAATTGGTCAACGGCTCAATTACCGTATCCATTTTTGATTCCGGGCTGTAAATCGTGGCACTTTCCTTTGCTGTCAAACTTTGAACTACTCCAACCGATAAGCCTTTTTTTGTTTTGCCCGTCAATTTTAAAGCACTTAAAATAGGCACGTTGGCAGCAATATCAACTGTTTGGTTTTCCTCAAGATTATCAACAACATCCCAATAAAGGCTTGGTTCGTGACCAATTCTCCGGCTGTAATACAGCATATCACTTCCTATTGAATAGTCGAGTACTGTGTTTCCTTCCAGAAAGAACGGCCGTTTCTCTTCATTGAAAACTTCATACGAAGTCAGGTTTAATACCGCCGGGTCAACCTCTACCTGCCCAAAATCCGGATTAATAGCATAATCCAGAGTTAGTCCCGAATTCAAACCAATTTTACCATTCAAACCAGCGCCAGGCTTTAGTTTCGAGTTTTGGTTGCTGTTCGGGCTATAGCGCGCATTTACATAAGGTAAAAATTCGTAGTTGGTTTTTGGCCTTACTCCGTCAATTCCCTTAAGTTCGCCAAACAGATAAACTACGGCAGGGGCATCAACCGGAATTAATTTCCATTGATTGTTTTCATTGTTACGTTCAATCCATCTCCAGATATGTAATCCCCAAACCTGCGATTCTCCAGGTGAAAAACGCAACTGACTGAAGGGAATCTGCATTTCAGCTGTCCAGATTGAATCGTAAACCTGAGTCTTTCCATCCCATACAGCGTCCCAATTGTAATCAAGGTTGTCAGAACCCAAATGTACCATATCAATTTTCTGTCCTGCTGCGGTCAGATTAAATTCATATGCAGTCTTCTTATCGTTATATGAATCAAAAGCAATTCCAACAATATCGCCCGTTGCTGCATCAATGTCGCGCCGAGATAAAACAGACCTTATTTTTCCGGGACCAACATCGTAACACTTAAATCCAATATATAAGTTATTGTTGTCATATAAGATTTTGACTTCAGTCTGCTGCGATGGGCTTTTCCCCTGATTAGGAATCTGTTGAGTAAAGCCTCCGGACCAACTACCGTTCTCCCAGCAAGCTTCATTTAATTTGCCATCGATTTTGGGTCGGTTAATAATTTTCGTTGCAACATATACGCGTTCGGTTCCAGCGAGCCTGTTAACAGTAGAATCGACTGAAAGAGTATATTTTTCGGGCATTTGAGCGATAACGATAGTCGAGAAAAGCAAAAAGAGAGTAAAAAAAATGGCCGATCGTAATTGCATATCAGTTATTTATGGCATGCAAATATAACAAATACGCTCAAACAAGCATATGTTAACTTATTTTTTTTGAATAAAATAAAAATCAATTTCGCAAACAATTAATACATTTTGCGGTTGTAAAAGCTTGGTAAATGAAAAAAACTATGAATTTGTTGAAATGAACGAAAAACCAAAAATGAAAAAGATCTCGAAAATTCTGATTGCAAACCGAGGCGAAATAGCCATCCGAATTATGCGAACATGCCGTGAGATGGGTATTTCAACTGTTGCGGTATTTTCCGATGCTGACCGTACATCAATGCATGTTAGATATGCCGACGAGGCCTATCACATCGGTCCCTCCTCTTCATCTGAAAGTTATTTAAATGCTGATAAAATAATAGATGTTGCTCTGAAAGTAAAAGCCGATGCCATCCATCCCGGCTATGGATTTCTTTCAGAAAACGCAGCATTTGCCCGAAAATGTTCTGATAATGGAATAAAGTTCATTGGCCCGTCGCCTGAAGTTATTAATAAGATGGGCGACAAAATTCAGGCACGATTAACCATGATTGCAGCCGGTGTTCCCGTTGTACCCGGAACCACCGAAAGCATAAAAACTGAAAAAGAAGCCATAGATACGATTAAGAAAATCGGTTTACCAGTTATGGTTAAAGCAGCAGCTGGTGGAGGTGGTAAAGGTATGCGGCTTATAACTGAAGAAAAGGATATCCTTTCTTTGGTCAGATCAGCCCGCTCCGAAGCTAAGTCTTCATTTGGAAATGATTCGGTCTACATTGAAAAATATATTTCGTCGCCACATCATATCGAATTTCAGGTTATTGGCGACCAGCATGGAAATTTCATTCATTTATTCGAGCGCGAATGCTCAGTTCAGCGCCGTCATCAAAAGATGATTGAAGAAACACCATCGCCACTTATGACACCTGAGCTTCGGAAAAAAATGGGCGAATATGCCGCTGAAGCTGCCCGGGCGGTAAATTACGAAGGAGCCGGAACCATTGAATTTTTGGTTGATAATAAACTAAATTTCTACTTTCTGGAAATGAATACCAGGCTGCAGGTTGAGCACCCGATAACCGAACGTGTTACAGGTATCGATCTGGTTAAGCAGCAAATATTGATTGCTGAAGGACATCCGATTGCATTTACTCAGGAAAGTCTTCGTCAATCGGGACATGCGATCGAATGTCGTGTTTATGCCGAAGATTCGGAGAATAATTTTATGCCTAATCCTGGTAAAATCTATAACATCACCGAACCTCTGGGGCTTGGTGTTCGCACGGATGGGTATGTTTACGAAGGCTATGAAATTCCAATCTATTATGATTCAATGATTTCAAAGCTGATTGTTTGGGCCGAGAACCGCGAAGAGGCTATTGCGCGAATGAAACGAGCCTTATACGAATACAAAATTACCGGAGTGAAAACCTCGATTAAGTTCCTGGAACGCATAATGGATACGGAAGATTTCAGAACAGGAAACTACGACACCAATTTCATTGAGAAGAACAAGGACATCCTGCTTTCCGAATCGAAATGTCCGGATGACTGCGAGGATATGATCATCATTGCCTCATACATTGAATACCTCGACAGGTTAAATATTTCGCAAACATCCAAAGGTATGTTCCCTGCACAAAACCGCTGGAAAAAGTACACTTATCAGAAAAATTTTGAACGTTTATAACCCCCGGTAAACCATGTCAATAGAAATAAGAATAGATAAAAGAATAGCTGCAGTAGAAATACTGAAGCAGTTTGAAAACCTCCTTGAAATCAGGGTTGATGATAAAATATACCAGGTTGATTTGATGCACAACGACGAAGGTATCTTTTCGATTTTAGCAAACGGTCGTTCTTTTAATATCGAGCTGGTACCGCAATCAAAAGCCAAACATTATACAGCTTATACACTTTACGACACCTATGATATTGAAGTTATCGATGCAGAATCGAGATATCGGCGCAATCGCTCCGGAATTTCTCCGCTGACTTCAGAAAATACCATTGCTTCGCCAATGCCAGGCAAAGTGGTAAAAATTCAGGTTAAAGCGGGCGACGAAGTCAAAGCTGGCGATACACTGATAACTATTTCTGCAATGAAAATGGAAAGTGAGTACAAATCGCCCAAAGACGGAAAAATTGCTAAAATTCATGTCAGCGAAGGAAGTACCGTTGACGCCAATCAAGTATTAATCGAAATTGCATAAAACCAAAGTATATGGATTTAAAAGCCAAATTTGATCAGTTTGAACATTTCAACCAGCAAGCTGAAGTTGGTGGTGGGATTGAACGTATTGAAAAACAGCACAGCTCGGGAAAAAAAACAGCCCGCGAGCGAATTGAAATGCTTCTTGATCCGGGAACTTTTCACGAAATAGATAAAATGGTAACACACCGGGCAACCGATTTCGGAATCGACAAGCAAAAGATTCCGGGAGATGGAGTTGTTTCGGGCTACGGAAAAATTGACGGTCGTCTGGTTTATGTTTTTGCTCAGGATTTTACTGTTTTTGGAGGCACACTCAGCCGAACCAATGCCGATAAGATTATAAAAATTCAGGATTTGGCAGTAAAAATGGGAGCACCACTTATCGGGCTTAACGATTCAGGTGGAGCCCGTATTCAGGAAGGTGTTGAGAGCCTGGCTGGTTACGCCGATATTTTTTACAACAACGTTCTTTCGTCCGGTGTAATTCCGCAAATCAGTGCCATTCTCGGCCCATGTGCCGGAGGAGCTGTTTATTCACCAGCGCTTACCGACTTCATTTTTATGGTTGAAAAAACCAGCCATATGTTTGTTACAGGGCCTGAAGTAATTAGAACTGTAACTCACGAAGATGTTTCAAAAGAAGAGCTTGGTGGTGCAATTACTCATGCTTCAAAAAGCGGAGTTGCCCATTTTACCGGTAGCGACGAGGAAACAACCCTTATGATGGTTCGTGAACTGTTAAGTTTCATTCCGTCAAACAACATGGAAGAGCCTCCTTCCAAAATTTGCTCTGATCCGGAAGACCGAATCGATACATCATTAAACGATGTAGTTCCTGTTGATCCGAACAAACCATACGACATTAAAGACATCATTCATAAAATAATCGACGACGAACATTTTCTTGAAGTTCAGCCACATTATGCGGCCAACATAGTGGTTGGCTTTGCCCGAATGGGTGGAAAATCAATTGGTATTGTTGCCAATCAGCCAGCACACCTGGCTGGAGTTTTGGATATTAATTCGTCGGCAAAAGCGGCACGTTTTGTTCGTTTCTGCGACGCGTTTAACATTCCTTTGGTCACCTTGGTCGATGTTCCTGGATTTTTGCCAGGCACTGGTCAGGAATTTGGAGGAATTATTAAGCATGGAGCTAAATTACTGTATGCCTTTGCCGAAGCCACAGTGCCTAAAATCACCCTGATTACCCGCAAAGCTTACGGAGGTGCATACGACGTAATGTCGAGCAAACACATTGGCGGCGATGTAAACATGGCGTATCCTACGGCCGAAATTGCAGTAATGGGTCCCGATGGCGCCATTAATATTTTATTCAGAGGAAAACTTTCGGATGATGAAAAAGCCGATGCAGTGCTGGATTATCGCGAAAAATTCGCGAACCCTTACAGGGCAGCATCCTTGGGATATATCGATGAAATTATCCTCCCGCAGGAAACCCGCTCCAAAATTATTCAGGCATTAAATATGACTCACAATAAGCGAAAATCGAATCTTCCGCGCAAGCACGGGAACATTCCGCTTTAGTGTTAATGTAAAAGGCAAAAGACAATGCAAAGGTTCTTTTGCCTTTTATTTTGGATCAAAACTAATTGGAACATCCTGCTTTAGCGTGCGTAGTATCAAAAAAATAGTCGTGGAAAGGAGGTGGATCATGGAAGATCAAAACATTAAAAGTTATCAGTTAATTTTAGGTCTGGGACTGGTATTGGCCGGTATTCTTATTTTTTCATTTCTGCCTGATCCAATCAGATTTTTTGGATTTGCTTTTATCATTGCTGCTGCTATATACTTTGCCTACAAATCAGCAGGCAAAAATGGCAGAAGAAATAATATTGGACATTACAGGAGCAGAACACGTGAAGAGATGTTACGGCATCACCACAGAGTAAAATAACAAAGCCAGTTTTTAACTGGCTTTGTTATTAATATATACAGGTACAAGCACCTTCCCAAAATTGAATTTTATTGTAAAAGCTTTTCAATATCGCGACGACACGATGCAGCTAAATATGGTTCAGCGATTGCTTGGTGTATTAAATCTTTATTTTCTCTATTCTTCCGGAAAATTGAAAAAACCTGGCTAACTGACAGGCTATCATTATTGCGATTAAGTAATGTTATTTCATCTCCCGTTTTTACACTGCCTTCAGATAAAACGCGCACATATACTCCAGGATATGGAAGCTCCCAAAAATCTGAAACAACATCCTGACTACCAAAACGAACGCCAAGCTTGAAACAGGGTTGGCGTGGCTGTGAAACCTGCACTATTGCATCTCCAATCTGTAATTGGTCACCAATTCTTAATTCTGATTCATCAAGCCCCATTACAGTCAGGTTTTCACCAAACATTCCCCATTGCCAATCCTGATTGGGATATTTACTCTTCCAGAATGAATAATGATCGGCAGAATACAAATAACAGGCTTTGTCTGAACCTCCATGATATCTGCGGTCGATCACATGATCGTTTACAACATCTTCTTTTCCCAGAAAAATCGGACTGTCTACGGCATATTTATAAATACCAGTCTCAACTTTCTGACCTCGCCATTCAATAACGGTAGGCTTGGCTATATTGGTTGATACAATGTTCATATAATCGTAAATTAATCTTCGTCAATTATTTCCTGAACCCGACCTACTTCTCCGGTTTCAAGCCTTACTTTAATGCCATGTGGATGATTGGCCGAATTTGTCAAAATGTTCTTTACTATACCTTCCGTTAATTCACCGGTACGCTGATGTTGCTTCTGCACAATATTTACGAGCAACCCCGGTTTTACATCCGATCTTTTCCTTCCGTCCATTTCCAGTTTTTCTGGCAAATAACGTAAAAATATTGGTGCTTACGTGTAAAAAACAACCTCCAAAAACAAGAAAAGCCATCTTTCGAATGGCTATTCCTTTAATTACTATTTACAACTAATCCATTACACACTCAAAGACAGATACTTAAGAAATTCATCCTTACGCACTTGTTCTTTGAAAACACCACCATATTCTGCGGTTATAGTAGAACTTCCTTCATCCTGAATTCCACGCGATGATACACATAAATGCTTTGCATCAATAACTACAGCTACATCCTCAGTTTTCAGAATACGCTTTAACTCATTGGCAATCTGAACAGTTAAACGTTCCTGAACCTGTGGTCTCCGGGCAAAGTAATCGACAATACGATTAATTTTAGACAAACCAATTACCTGTCCACTTGACACATAAGCCACATGTGCTTTACCAACGATAGGTAAAAAATGATGTTCGCAGGTTGAGTTAAGATTGATATTTTTCTCAACCAACATTTCACCGTATTTAAATTTGTTTTCGAATACTGAGATTTTGGGTTTATTTTCAGGATTAAGTCCTGAGAAGATTTCTTTAACAAACATTTTGGCAACACGATGCGGAGTTCCATTCAGACTGTCATCGTTCAAATCGAGTCCAAGAATATCCATTATATCCCGAAACTTACTCTCTATCAATACCATCTTCTGTTCATCACTCAGTAAAAATGCATCATCTCGCATTGGAGTTTCCAATGAGGTTGCAATGTGATTATCGCCGATCAAATCGTGTCCGTTGGTATTATTATTTAGAGGCAAGTGTGATCCATTTAGCTTTGGCTTTGCCGTTTCTGTTTTGAAAAAACCTGTTACTTTCATACCCAAATCTCCTATTAATTAATTCAATAGTTTAAACACTGCTTCATGAAATTTTGTTTAAAAAAAAATAAAAATATTTAAACAAAATACACTAAAACAATTACAACATTCAGTATATCAACAACTTAAATAAAAATAAATAAAAGTAATTATTTACAGTTTAAACATTTGAAACGGAAGTTTGGTTCAGCTACGAACCAATAATAAAACAGAAAGGCCATCCAAGAAATGAATAGCCTTTACTCTTTAACCACAAATTAACCTTTAATCAGGAGAAACAACTCCAACACCTTCAATCTTTTTATATACCTGAGGATCACCCTTATACCTTATTTTACCAAACCCACTAATCGTAGCATCGAGCCGTTCGGTTGGATATACACTTCCGGCACCAACTCCTTCGATACGAATATCGCAAATCCTGGCTTTCAGATCGACAGCATCCAAATACCCGGCACCAGACAATTTGGCATCAAGTTCATCGGCTATACCATCGAATTCAAATTTGACGCCTCCCTCTCCCACCACATTAACCTTGTGGGCTTTCATATTCATTTCGATGGTGGCTCCACCTTCAACATGAAGGTCAAAATCTTTTAAATCGACATATCCTTTTGTTTCCAGCTTTACCCCACCTTCTATAACTACTTTTTCAAGATCTTTGAACGTGATGTAAAGTATCAATTCGTCAAAATCAAAATGCTTTTTTGTGATTTTCAAGCTAAGGGTATGAGTGTCTGACTGAACATCAATGTACCTGAAATTGTCTTCATCAGTTTTAATTCTCAGGCCCGATTGTGCCCCTTGTTCAAGAATTACTTTGAATGCTCCTTCAAGATAAATTTTTGTAAAAGGCTGTACGTTATAGGTTCTGGTATCCGAATCGTCCCATGCTTCCTGGATGGGCATTACCGGCATTGCAAAAAGTTTGGATACAAATATGCCTAAAGCAAAAATAAGGCTGGTCAATCGAAGCATGTACATAGTATTCAGATTTTAATTTCTGAATCAAAGCTATTTAAACGGGGCGCTAAAATTGCCTTTTTTTCGATGAACTGCAGATTTCTTTAGGTGAATCGAAATTTTTAAGGAATAAGCATTTTCAGGTTTCAACTAATACCAGTGGATTAAAGATCTTCTTGCTTATTTTCTGTCAATTTTTTGGCATACAAAAGGAAATAGGCTGGCAGAATCAAACCGATTATAAACATGATTATATCAGTAACCAAAACATGGTTTTGAGCAGATAATTTCAATGCTGTTGCGATTCCTGCAAAAACCAAAACCAGCAGAAGCAAAACGAAAAATATGACTCGTTTCGATCGTTTGTACAATATTACCAAAAGAAACCACACCGCGCCTATTCCAACTCCCAGAATAGCCTGCTGAATGTTTCCTTCCGAGTATTTCATTATACCATAAACAATTGGTAAAAACGAAAAAACAACTAAAAAACGAAAAGCGCTACTAATCAATCGATTATAATAATAAACATTGGGCATCGAAGGGAAAATCGTAAACTTTGCGTCTTTACCCTTTTGATATTCAGGAGACAATAAATCCTGTTCCGAATGAATTAACTGGCGTTCCAGGGCGATTTTAACAGCTGCATTCCTGGCTTTTTCCTGATAGTCTTTCTGATTTTTCAAAATATTCATGATCTGACTGTCGGTGTAGCCAGAATAGCGTTCGTAAAAACCTGGAATAGTGCTGTTTTCCTGTGACGAATTACTCATAAGCTCGTTATTACGATAATTGTTTTGTAGCCGTCTCTTTTATTCTTCAAAAATACCTTTTCCCTGCCTGACTATTACAGGTGTATCATCAGTACAATCAACAATTGTTGACGGGATATTATCACCATATCCGCCATCAATGACCAAATCAACAAAATCGTGAAACCGTTCGTGAATTAATTCAGGATCTGTTGAATACTCGATAATCTCATCATCATCGTGAATTGATGTTGACATAATCGGATTTCCCAACTCCCGGATTATCTCAATAATGATTGAATTATCAGGTATTCGGATACCAACTGTTTTCTTTTTTCCTTTGAAATATTTGGGCACATTGCTGTTTGCATTCAATATAAAAGTGAACGGACCTGGCAGGTATTTTTTCAGCAACTTAAAAACCTGATTTGAAACGGGTTTCGAAAAGTCAGACAAATGACTTAAATCACTGCAGATAAACGAGAAATTTGATTTCTCAACAGATACATGCTTATACCTCGCAACTTTTTCAACTGCCTTTGCATTGGTAATATCGCAGCCCAACCCATAAACGGTATCAGTTGGATAAATAATTATTCCTCCATTTCTCAATACATCAACCACTTGTCTGACGTCTCTTGGATTGGGATTTTCAGGATATATTTTTAAAAGCATTTGAAACCTCCGTTCTTCTTTTCTAGCGGACGTAAATTTAGTTATTTTGGCGCGGTTTTCATTTAAATTTCGAAATATGGACAAAGAATTTGTCATAACTGAAGATGGGTCGCACACGATATACCTGCCCGAAATGGACGAGCATTACCATTCAACGCATGGTGCTGTGCAGGAATCACTTCACGTGTATATTAACCAGGGACTACTTCAATTTCCCGGGAAAGAAATCTCAATTCTCGAAATCGGTTTTGGTACAGGGCTAAATGCTTTTCTCACCTATGTTTTTGCCGTTAAAAACAATTTAAAAGTGACTTATACAAGTATTGAAAAATTCCCGCTGACTGAAGCTGAATACTCGGTATTAAATTATTCTGAAACGATTTTTACTGAGCATGCAAATGTTCTAAAAAAACTGCACCAGTGCGAATGGAATTCATGGGTCAGTATTTCTCCTGAATTTTCAATCCGAAAAATACATGCTGATTTACTAACCATGGAGTTCGGTTCTACGGGGCAATTCGATTTACTGTATTACGATGCCTTTGCACCCACCAAACAGCCCGAAATGTGGACTGAAGAACTCATAAACAAAGTAAGTGAATCTGTCAGAAAAGATGGCATTTTGGTAACCTATTGTGCTAAAGGTACGGTGCGAAGAGCATTTTCAGCTGCAGGATTTCAAATGGAAAGAGTTCCCGGCCCGATAGGAAAAAAAGAAATACTGAGGGGCAAAAAGACTATTTAAGAAATAGTGCCAGCTAATGAAAATTAATCTATATTCGTAGCCTTGAAACCAAAATTTTACTAATGTCTGATTATCAGTTCAAAAACCAACTTGAAGAATTCTCTTATGCATTGGGATTGTCTATCTCAGCAAACCTTATTCAATCAGGAGTAAAGGAGATCGACCCTTCGATGTTTCTAGGCGGCATTCAGGATGTATTCTCGGGAAATAAGCCCAGTATGTCGATGGACGAAGCAAACAATATTTTACAGCAGTTTATTATGGCCGGCAATGCCGAAATTGCCAATAAAAACCTGGAAGATGGGCTCTTATTCCTGTCGGATAATGTGAACAATGATGGAGTTGTTGAAACTGAATCGGGTTTACAGTATAAAATTTTGAAAGAAGGCAACGGCGTTTCTCCAACAATTAACGACCAAATAAAGTGTCATTATCATGGAACTTTACTCGATGGTACTGTATTCGACAGCTCTGTAGAACGCAGGCAGCCGGCAGTATTTCCGGTTAATGCAGTTATTCGGGGCTGGACTGAGGCTTTGCAGTTAATGTCGGTTGGAGCGAAATGGCGTTTGTTCATACCTTCGAACCTGGCATACGGTGAGCAAGGCGCAGGTGGTTTAATTGGACCAAATGCTACTTTAATTTTTGACGTGGATTTATTGGAAATTGTTTAATTAATATAAAAGTTACAAATGAAGCTAAGAACATTATTTTATGCTACTGCACTTGTTTTAACTGTTGGAGTAGCCGGATGTCAGAATTCAGGAACAAAAAGCGAGGTTAAGCTTTCAAGTTCAAACGACTCAGTAAGTTATGCATTAGGTGTACTTATTGGCGAAAACAACAAACAACAGATGAAGAGCGCCCCTGGCGTTGATCAGCTTGACAAAAAGATTTTGATCGCCGCTTTTGAAAAAGCATTCCTGGGCGACTCAGTTCAGATTAAACCTGAAAAAGCAAACGCAACCATTCAGGCATTCTTTGCAAAAGTATCAAAAGCAGAAGGTGATAAAAACCTTAAAGAAGGTGAAGATTTCCTTGCTTCAAATAAAAGCAAATCAGGTGTAGTAACTTTGCCAAGCGGTCTTCAGTACGAAATTATTAAAGCCGGAACTGGCCCAAAACCTAAAGCCGAAGACGAAGTTAAATGTCATTATAAAGGTACTACCATTGATGGTAAAGTATTCGACAGTTCAATTGAACGCGGCGAACCAGCAACATTCCCTGTAAACCGTGTTATCCCTGGTTGGACAGAAGCTTTACAGCTTATGCCAGTGGGTTCAAAATGGAAATTATTCATTCCTGCTTCATTAGCTTATGGCGAAAGAGGTGCAGGACAGGATATCAAACCAAACTCGACTTTGATTTTCGAAGTTGAATTGCTCGAAATCGTTAAAAAGTAATTGAAAATTCATAATGTAAGGCACTCTTGCACGCAAAATGCAAGAGTGTTTTTATTTCTACCTATTTCTAAAAGAAAATACTATGAGCATGCAGGTAAAAGGCACTTTACTCCAGATCCTTAAAATTGAATCAGGAGTTAGCAAAGCCGGAAAAGAATGGCAAAAACAAGATTTTGTTATTGAAACCAACGAACAATTCCCCAAAAAGATATGCTTTACCCTTTTTGGTGATAAAATAACCATGATTAACGGAATTAGCGAAGGTTCGGAGATTGAAGTCTTCTTTTCGGTCGAATCGCGCGATTTTAATGGGAAATGGTACCATAACATCAATGCCTGGAAGATTGAAAACGCCGCGGCAGGAAATAATACCCCACGAAATTTCCCTCCTGAATATTCAGCGGGAGATGTTCCGCCGGAACCTGAAGATTCGGGGAACGATTTACCGTTCTAAAATAAAAGCGGCAACATCAAATCAAGATGTTGCCGCTTTTTTATTTCGTTTAAAAGAAGAATCAACTACTAATTATCACGCCATGAACTCTGTTTCGACACCTTCAGGTCGCGCAGCATTGCCGAACTGGCTGATAAAGTAAAACTATAGCTTTTCCGGTCGCCAAATGGCACAAAGTTGAACGACATGGTCCAGCAGTGCAAGCTTCGTGTAATATTCACGGTGGTAAACGAAAACTTCATAGCCTGAATATCAAAATTGGTGGTCATATCCATGTTCCACTTTTCAGTTAAACTAAGCTTTCCACCAAAATTCAAACTCTGATTAATATTTGTAACCGGCCTGGCCGTTTTGGTAACACTGTTGTACACGTAGGATTTATTGTACGAAAGCATATAATCGAACCTGAAACTCCACGGCATTTTAAACTCGGCGTATTCATATTCATCATCAGCCAAAGCTGTTTTTTCTGCCCCCTTGGGTTTATTCTCACTTTCCTTCGTACTTTTTTCTTTTTTCGAATCGAAATTCATCCCAAACGACATGTTGGCATTGGTAAGGCGGCCCAGTTTACCTAAACCGCTTTTGTGATTCCAAACGTAATCATCAATAACTCGTCCCTTTTCGTTAACCATATAAGGATTCAGGCTTCCGCCCATATTAACATCAACTCCTTTAATAGTTGTTCGGGCCGAAAGACCAATCGGGCTAAGTTTAAACGAGTCGGCAATCATATTGTATGATGTACTTGCATTTACATCAATAATCTTAACTTTTTTATACTGAAGTTTTTCATCCTTTTTAGCAGCAATAGAATCGTTAACCTCCAGGACTTTAGCTTCCAGGTTATTATTCAGGTTGAAGCTAATAGCACCACTCTCTCCCATTCCTGCTGAACCAAATGCTGCATTTTCAAAATGGTTGTAATATTGAGTTTTTCCACTTCCATCAACATAAGTTCCCCAGAAACCAAATTTCTTTTTACCAAAATCAGGCGTATAGCTAAAACTAAGCTGAGGTGTAATCTTATGCCTGATAGCCTTAATCTTCGAATTGGGGTTTGTCATGGTGTACATCCCGTAAATATTGGTCGACGCGCTGATGCTGTATGAATAGTCATAATTTCTACGGAATGAATACACGGTATCTATTGCAATATTGTCCTTTCGCGGCGACACATACTGCAAGTTCGGATCATATCTTTTGTTGATGTAACTGGTGTACCAACGCTCCGAGTAATTAAAACTCGGACTTAGATTAATGAATTTCAATAAATTAAACGAAGGTAACGAAATTGGAATTGAATGACGCCATCCGTTTTGCCAGTCGCGAATCAGCGATTTTTTGAAAAGCTGATCTTCCTTAACATTCGAAATCGAGTTTTTAATATTTCCGGAATAGCTGAAACTAATCTTCTCGTACCATTTCACCGGCCCCACCCGGTTTTTAACTTTAAATGGGTTTATTTTAGTCATATTGAACGTCAGTTCCGGCAAACTCAGCGAGATGGTCGTATCACGCGAATTTTGGGAGTGACGCAGGTTTACCGACAGGTTGAACGGCGAATTTTCAAACTTACGTGAATAGGAAATACTCGATGATTTCTGCGTCTGCAAATAAGTTTGAACCGATGTGCGGTTGTTCATAAACGAGTTTTCCTTGTCGTACGAGCTGGTCGACATGTTTACACTAGCCGAGAAAGTACTGTTCGGGTTGGCCTTTGAATCCTGAGAATGCGACCAGGTCAGGCTGAATCCTTTAGAAGTTTTGGCATCGGGCAAAGGCTTTTCCGAATACTTATTCAGGTTATAGCTGAAATCAAAGCTTCCGCTGAAGCGATACCTGACTTTATAGTTGGTATGCATTTTTGTCGCCCACGAACCTTTCGAATAAATATCACCTCTCAGGGCAAGGTCGAAATGATCGCTGGCCGCCCAGTAATATCCTCCATCTCTCAGAAAAAATCCACGGCTTTGTTCTTCACCGTATGTTGGGATAAGAATACCGGAAGTATATGTTGATGAGTTGGGGAAGTACCCGAAAGGAATCATCGGAAAATAAATCGGGAAATCTTCCAGAACCATGTAAGCCGGACCAGTAATGATTTTTTTGTTCGAAATCACTTTAGCTTTGGTCATCCGGAGGTAAAAGTGAGGATGCTCAGCGTCGCAGGTTGTATATTTTCCCTTCTCCAGAACAAACTCATCCTTGCTGATTTTTTTGGTTAGGTCGCTATGCACAAATCCATCACCCTGTGAGGTTTTCACATCGGAAATAATCCCTTTCTGTGTCTCAAAATTATACCGGAGAGTTTTCGACTCGAATTCTTCATCACCATCTTTAAAAACCGGATCACCAACGATATTTCCGGTTGAATCGGGCAGCCCTTCAGCATAAACTTCCTTTTTTGCCAGGTCAAGCATAATGTAATCAGCCTTCAGTTCAATATTTTGATAATTGATTACACCGCCTTTGTACATGTACATTTTCTGATTCTCAAAATCAGGAATGATTGAATCCTTTGCCGAATAGGTAATAATGGATTCCAGTACTGGCTTTTTGCTAATTGAATCGTTGACTGCTTTACCTGTAGCAACCGCCAAAGAATCAGCCTTTAATGCTGATATCGAATCATTTTTAATTACTTGCACAGGAACTGAGGTGTCAGAAATCTTGCCTGATCCCTGATTTAGCTGGCCGAAAGACAAAAGGGCAACTAAAAATAATATATTTGTGAGAAGATATTTTATCAAAACTAAAGTTTAAATATTGAGAGCATTTAAGCCGTTCGGTCTGCAAAAATAAAAATAAGGCCTATACCTAAACGTCAAGAAATGTAAAATAATTTTAATATTTATATTTTTGCTTTGAAATGCGTTTTTATACGCACAAAACATGCATAAAAACTGATATTTACCAAACAAAAAAGGTTAATCCTAAATGTCATTTTTCGTTAAACACAAATTTTTAAAGCCACATGTTGTTACAAAAATTACAACTATAAACTTTGAAAAAACAAACATGAAATACACCTTTCTTAAAAGCATAATATTACTGATTGCAAGTATTTTTGTTGTCGAAAATTCATTTTCTGCACACGGAGTTAGTAAAGCAAACAAGACAATGGTTGTTGTCATCGACCCGGGGCATGGCGGAAAAGATCCGGGAGCAGTAAACAAAGGTATTCAGGAAAAAGATGTTGTTCTCGGCATTGGGTTAAAACTTGGCAGATATATTACCGAAAACTTCCCGGATGTAAAAGTAATATACACTCGCAGTACCGATGTTTTCGTTCCGTTGATCGACCGGTCGAGAATTGCCAATAAAAATAAGGCCGACCTGTTTATTTCATTGCATGCCAATACCTGCGGAACTCCGGCTATCGGCGGTACCGAAACTTTTGTTCTCGGACTTCACCGCACAAACGAAAACCTCGACGTTGCAAAGAAAGAAAACTCTGTTATTCTTTTGGAAGACAATTACTCAACTACTTACGAGGGTTTTGACCCTAATTCATCAGAATCGTATATCATGTTTGAACTGGTTCAGGATACTTACCTTGACCAAAGTTTATCGTTTGCAGACGATATTCAGCGACAATTCAAATCGCGGCTACAAAGCTCGAACCGGGGTGTTAAACAGGCAGGATTTTTGGTTCTGAGACAATCGTCGATGCCAAGCGTGCTGGTCGAAACCGGCTTTGTGAGCAATAAGGCCGACGCCAATCATCTTAAAAGTGAAGAAGGACAGCAAGAGATTGCCAATTCTATCCTGGAAGCATTCAGGAGATTTAAAAACAGAAACTCAGGAATCGCTAATCCGGCTGGTCATATTGCTGCAACAACCAAACCAGAACCCACCGAAACAAATGCCCAGACTGAAAAAAAAGTAGAAAAAACAGAAGTTGTTCCAGCTGAATCGAAACCAATTGCAGAAAACAAAATCGTTGAAAATAAACCTAATATTCCGGAGAAAGTTAACACTGAAGTTCAGGTAAATTCGACTGATACAGCATCGAATAAGGCACAAGCAGCCGGAGAAACCTATTACAGCGTGCAAATTGGTGCGAATACAACTCCTGTTGAACCCGTGGCAGCTAATTTTAAAGGATTGAAAGAAGTAAGAAGAGAAAAAACAGATAAATATTACCGCTATTACGTAGGGAAAGAAGCTTCGCTTGAAAAAATTACACCGCTTCTGCAGCAAATCAAAACCAAATTTTCGCAGGCATTTATTGTGTACTTTATTGATGGGAAGCGCACTATAATTAACACAACCTCCAATTAACCCGGAGGTCTGACCAGAAATGGATGAAAACGATTTGGTTAACTGAGTAAAGCTACCTAGCTTTGTATCAGGAAAACAGAGATAAACACGAAAATGATTAAGATTTCGAAATATACCAAACTTGGCTTTTTACTTTTAGCCTGTTTAACTATTCTTGTTTGGGGCATCAATTATCTGAAAGGAATCGACCTTTTTAAAAGAAATACAAACTATTACGTCGTTTACGAAAAGATCGACGGTTTGCTGGAATCAGGATCAGTTACAATTAATGGATTCCAGGTTGGTCAGGTTTCCGAGATTCAACTCCTGAGCGATAACTCAGGACGTCTATTAGTGACTTTATCGCTTCACGGTGATTATAAAATTGCCAAAGGATCGGTTGCCAAAATTGTTTCCAGCGATATAATGGGAACAAAATCGATAAAACTGATGATCGAACCTTCCAATTCTTTTTATCAGCCCAATGATACCATTCCGGGTGCTACAGAAAGCGATTTAAAAGAACAGGTAAGTATGCAGGTACTTCCGCTAAAACAAAAAGCCGAAGAGTTAATTGCCTCACTTGATTCGGCCCTCACTGTTGTAACATATGTTTTTAACCAAAGAACACGCGACAACCTGATGCAGAGCTTCGAAAATATTAACCGTACAGTGGCCAATGTTGAATCAGCTTCAGCCGAATTGAATAAAATTATTAGTAGCGGGAAAGTTAACTCGATTGTTACTAACCTTGATGGAATTACAACTACAATTAATCAGAATTCTGAACAAATAAGTTCTATTATCAAAAACCTATCGTCGTTATCCGATTCGCTGTCTAAACTAAATATCAGCCCGGTATTTGCTGAAATAACCTCATCTGTTGAAGGTTTAAACAAAATCATTCAAAAACTCAATACTACCG
>JAJZSZ010000466.1 GCA_021849365.1 Bacteroidota bacterium
CATACTTCTCGGCATCTGGGGCTTCAGGTATTCCTGAACTTCAGGTTTTGAAGGACAGAGCCAGCGATAATAATTCACATACGGCGGATTGGTGGCGCACGACTTACCATCGCGACTTACGGCATACCATTCCGGATGCGCGTCGAGCAATTCCTTTTCGCCGCGGTTCATGGTCCACATCCAGCGGTGCGCTTCCAATCCGGCAGCTTTTGCCGCGCGAAAATGTTTTTCACTGTCGGCTTCGAAAAACATCCCACGGATTCCGGCTTTAAAATACCGGCCATAACGTTCCTTCAACGCTTGTTCATCTTCTTTGACATTCGGATTTTCCCAAACCCAGTGTTTCGGGCCTTTCCCATTTTCCGGAGGTGTCGGTTCATTTCCAAAAGCTGAACGAAAACCCATTAACCCAATTCCTCCAAGTACCGATGATTTGATAAAGTCTCTTTTATGCATTAGTGTAAAATTGGTTGTTAAATAACGATTTCCAGCAGGCCACTTTCGTTGATCGTGAAAGCCTGATCGTCGTCGGGTGTGAGTGTTACTTTAAACTGATCTCCCGCACAAGAAAGCTGGATTTTGACTTTTTTACCAGAATCCAGACTCAGCGTTTCAGGAACCTCAAGCTTCGACAAATATGCTGCATATTGTTTGTGTTTCCCCCTGAAATCCATTTGTTTGTAATATACCAGCCAAAGTATCTTTTTGAGCTCTTCCTCCTCAGGCATTTGAAACTGCACTTTTCCGGCATTAACCCTGTTTTTCGAAAACTGGAGCATTCCCCAGCGTTCCGGAACGTGCATGTTGACTTCGCCGGTGGCGTTCCACACCCAGTTGTTTTCACTCAAAAATTTCCCGGTTCTATCGTCTTTTTTCTTCTGGTATTTCCCATCAACAATCTCCGTTTGCCACTCCACCCTCGAGAAATCGATCTTCCAGATTTCGCCATCACCCGGGACCGGCGTTTCGATCGTTTCCGACTGAAGTGAACTAAATGGAATTGCCATCTCTACAGTCCATTTTTTATCCTGATCTTTTGGATCGTTGAGCGTTCCATCAACCGAAACTGCACTCTTGAAACCCTGTGCGTCCCACGTCAGAAGTGGATTTCCGCCATTGCGGTATGGTTTGGGTAAAAATAAATCGAACAAGGTGTTGGCAGCATTCACTTCAAACTCGAAATAGTTGTGCGAATCGCAATCGGGATCAATAAAAACTTCGAAATCATTTTCGTGGTAAACAATCTGGTCGTGCTGACGGTAATAGGCCCAGATATGCGGTTCTTCGAGTTCGGCCAGCAAATAAAGGCACTGCTTGTCCCAAAGCATTTTCACCCGTGTCTGATAAGCCGGTTGTGGTTTTAGCAGTCCTTCAATATCCTGAAATAATTCGGTCCATACAGCATTCTCCCACGATGTTTCGTTCGCCTTACCATCAAGGATAATCGGGTCAATAGTCTGGTAAACAACATAGCTTCGTGTTGGCAAAAACAGATGGCTGTATCCATCCCATAAATTCTGAGCGTTAGCCAGCAGTGGAAAAATCTGAAAACAAACAAAAAAGTAAAGTAGCCTAAAATTCGTCATTTTGGTTGATGAATTATTAGGTTCGGCAGGTTAGCGTTGTTCCGGCAAAATTAGGAATATTTTCACGGAAGTACAGAAATAATGCAGATGTCAACCGATTTATAATCCGGATTTATGATGCTTAAGAAGTCAACCCTCGATCGAACCAACAAGTTTTATTACTTTTACAGAAATAGTTTTGAGACATGACATTCACGGAAATTATTCAAACTAAAATATTTACCGACGTCCAACATTTTCTACCTGTGCTGAATCACTGGAAAAATGCAGGCGAGAAAGTTGTTTTTACCAACGGATGCTTCGATCTGGTGCACCGCGGGCACATCGATTCACTTTCGAAAGCTGCCGATTTAGGCGACCGGCTTATTGTTGGCCTTAATTCGGATGTTTCGGTAAAGCAACTGAAAGGCGAAAACCGCCCGCTCATCGATCAGCAATCGCGCGCCATTTTGCTGGCATCGCTGCTTATGGTTGACGCAGTAGTAATCTTCGACGAAGAAACTCCTTATCAACTCATTCAGCAGGTAGTTCCCGATGTTTTGGTTAAAGGTACCGAGTATAAAGTTGAAGAAATTGCCGGCCATGACATTGTTCTGGCTGCCGCTGGCAAGGTGGAACGCATCGGCCTCACCGAAGGATTTTCAACCACCGATTTGATTCAAAAAATAAAAGAGCGTTATTGAACTGTCTCCAATAACCAATCATCAATAATTAAATAGTCAATGGCCAAAGTAAAAACCAGTTTTTTCTGTCAGAATTGCGGCGCACAATCGCCCAAATGGGTTGGAAAATGTAACGCTTGCGGCGAGTGGAACTCGTTTGTTGAAGAAATCGTTGAGCGTGAAGGTCCGAAATCACTTTCATTTTTAACCGGCACCGGCAATCAGCCCAAGTTGTTGCACGAAGTTTCGTCGGAAAACACCACCCGCATCGACACCTGTAACCAGGAACTTAACCGTGTGCTGGGCGGCGGACTGGTTCCCGGATCAATGGTTTTGATTGGCGGAGAACCCGGCATCGGCAAATCGACCCTGGTTTTGCAACTGGCACTCGACCTGAAAAACAAAAAGATCCTTTACGTTTCAGGCGAAGAAAGCATCCAGCAAATAAAAATACGGGCTCACCGGCTTCAGAAAGAAAACCAGAACTGCTATTTCCTTAGCGAAACATCGCTCGAACATATTCTGGCACAAAGCAAGCAAGTTGCTCCTGATTTACTGATAATCGACTCCATTCAAACCGTATCAACCGAATCAATAGAATCATCGCCCGGATCGGTTGGGCAGATTCGCGAATGCACCAACGGCATTCTGAAATACGCCAAGGAAAATAATGTTCCGGTTATCCTGATTGGGCATATCACCAAAGAAGGCTCGCTCGCCGGTCCTAAAGTACTCGAACACATTGTGGACACCGTGCTTCAGTTTGAAGGAGAAAACCAATACATGTACCGCATTTTGCGCGCCATCAAAAACCGTTTCGGATCGACTTCGGAACTTGGAATTTTCGAGATGGGAAATTCCGGATTGCGCGAGGTTTCAAACCCTTCGGAGCTGCTGATTAACCGGGCACATGAAGGCCTGAGCGGAACCGCCATTGCTGCGGCTATCGAAGGTATTCGGCCACTGCTCATCGAAATTCAGGCGCTGGTAAGCACTGCTGCTTACGGCACTCCGCAGCGATCATCCACGGGGTTCGATCTTC
>JAJZSZ010000467.1 GCA_021849365.1 Bacteroidota bacterium
AAAATACACTGGCTTTGGCCAAATGGTTGGAAAAACACCCAAAAGTTGCCAGCGTAAATTATCCTGGATTGGAAAGTAGCCCGTCGTACAAGCTTGCACAAAAATATCTGCCTAAAGGTGCCGGTGGTGTACTTTCATTCGAAGTTAAAGGTGATAAAGATGCTGCCATTAAAGTGGTCGACAGCCTAAAACTTGTGAGCCATCTGGCCAATGTTGGCGATGCCAAAACACTGATCATACAACCCTCGGCTACAACGCATCAGCAGCTTTCAGATGAAGCACAACTTGCTGCTGGGGTTTATCCAAGTTCATTGCGTGTTTCAGTAGGCCTTGAACATATCGACGACATTATTGCCGACTTTGAGCAAGCCTTGAATCAAATTGCGTAGTTTTACAATTCGAATTCCTGAGCTTCAGTATATGCTGAAGTTCAGGAATTCTATACATATAAATTATTGATATTATGCCAATTAATGTTCCAGACCAATTACCTGCAATAGAGTTGCTTCAGAAGGAGAATATCTTCATCATGGACGAGTCGCGGGCAACTCACCAGGATATTCGACCACTCAAGATTATTATTCTCAACCTGATGCCCATAAAAATAACTACTGAAACAGACTTAATACGGTTACTGTCGAATAGTCCGCTTCAGGTTGAAGTTGATTTTCTCCGGATGAAAGGTCATGAGTCGAAAAATACACCTGAAGAACATATGAAGGCGTTTTACAAGACTTTTGATGAGTTGAAGAACTGGAATTACGACGGGATGATTATTACCGGAGCTCCGGTTGAGATGCTTCCTTTTGAGGAAGTAACTTACTGGAAAGAGTTGACTGAGATCTTTAACTGGTCGAAATCTCATGTTACTTCAACGTTGTTTATTTGCTGGGCAGCTCAGGCCGGACTTTATCATTTTTATGGTGTACCGAAATACCTGTTGGACAAAAAAATGTTTGGTGTGTTTAAGCACCGGAATTTGAATGATACTTTGCCTATTTTCCGCGGATTTGACGACGAATATTTTGTTCCGCATTCACGTCATACAGAGGTATTGGAGAAAGATATACTCAAAATCAATGAGTTAAATGTTATTTCCAAATCTGATGAATCGGGGGTAAATATGGTTATGACCTATGATGGTCGTCAGTTCTTTATTACCGGACATTCGGAATATTCGCGCTATACTTTGGATACTGAATACAAGCGTGATTTAAAGAAGAAGTTACCGATTGAAATACCGGTTAACTATTATCCGGAGAATGATCCGAGTAAAGAACCAGTAATGCGTTGGCGTGGACATGCAAATTTATTGATTTCCAATTGGTTAAATTACTACGTTTATCAAATGACACCTTATAACCTGGACTATTTGTGCTTTGATATATAATTTGGTGAATAATTTTCTGTTTTAGTCGGTTTTTAACGAAAGACAGATTATTTTTACCAAATAACTAAAGAACAGATCCGGTTTTATGTTTGAATGGGATGAAAAGTATAGCGTAGGCGTTCTTTCAATTGACAATCAGCATAAGGAGATTCTTAGCATCATGGGACGTTTGCTCGAGGCAATGAAAAAAGGTCAGGCAAGTGAAATCATTGCTGGGATAATTCATGAACTTGAAAAATATGCTGCTAGTCATTTTCAAAAAGAAGAATTCTTTTTTCATCGGTTTAATTATATCGGATCATCGGATCATATAATTGAACATCAGAATTTTAAGGATAAGATACGTGCTTTGAAATCTGATTTGCATTCAGGAAAAATTACCTTGTCGTTTGAGTTACTTAACTTTCTTAAGGATTGGATTGATCATCACATACTTGTAATTGATAAGGCTTATTCTGAATGTTTCAGGTTAAACGGTCTGAAATAGCCTTAAACGGACCCGAAAGATCTGCTATTTTTTTATAACGACAAATTCCGTTCTCCGGTTTAAAGCTCTGCCTTCAGGAGTTTCATTTGTGCTTACTGGCTTTGAAAGTCCGTATCCTTTGTATTGCATCCGTTTTTCATCAATTCCTTTGTCAGCCAGGTAATTATAAACCTCTCGTGCTCTTGATTCTGATAATTTCTGATTCATCTGCTCGCTGCCAACATTGTCGGTATGTCCTTCAATCTCAATAACCACAGTAGGATTAAGTTTCAGAAAATCAATTAATTTCTCAAGTTCCACAATCGATTCAGGTAATAAACCGTACGAACCGGTTTCGAAGAATACATTTCGGAGAACGACTGCCCCTCCTACCTTTATCTTTTTCATTTTGATCTCCAGGATGTACGGATCGATAATTTCTTTCTTTTCTTTTAACTGGAAATTGTCAGAATAGAATAAATAGCCTTCTCTGGATACGTTGAAAGCATATTCTTTTCCTAAAGGCAGGCACATCAGGAATTCGCCTTTCTCCCAGCACGATTCGCCTCTGATGACTGATTTGGAATTCTCTAAATCTGTAAGTTCAACTTTGGCACATACGGGTGTTCCGGTATCTTCATCAACAACTTTTCCTTTAATATACGAGACGGGATTCGGCCTGGCTGCCTGATACAGCTTGAAAGAATAGATATCCATTCCTTTTGAACCGGGCCGATCGGAAGAATAATAGGCTTTTTTACCTGAAGCATCAACAACTAAACCTTGTTCGTCTTTAAACGAATTAATTGGAAATCCGATGTTTCGTGGAGTTGACCACACAGAATCGTTTTCAAGTCTTGAGTAAAAAATATCGAAACCACCCATTCCCGGCCAAAAATCGGAAGCAAAATAGAGTGTTTTACCATCAGAGTGAATAAACGGTGACATCTCGTTTCCGGGCGTATTGATCGAATCGCCAAGATTGATCGGTTTTCCCCAGACTGGAAGTCCTGAGATTGAAAATCCTTTCAGGTTACATTTCCAGATGTCCATGCCTCCTTTACCTCCTGCACGGCTACTGACAAAATACAACGACTCGCCGTTGGCTGATATCGATGGCTGCGATTCCCAGGCCGGAGAGTTTACAGGAGTCCCGGCATTCAACGGATCAGACCAGATTCCGGCTTTATTTCTTGAAAAGTAAATATCGCAGCTTCCATATCCGTCGTTTCGGGTACAGGCAGTAAAAAAGAGCAGTTTCCCGTCAGTCGAGATTGTTTGTGCACCTTCATTATAAATTGTATTGATTGATGAAAGCGGCGATGAAGCCTGCCAAACGGTATCGACCAGATTAGATGTGTAAAAATCTTCCTGTGACATGGAGCGTTGCTGAGCCGAACTTGTTTTCGAACCAACAAGACGTAGATCGGAA
>JAJZSZ010000468.1 GCA_021849365.1 Bacteroidota bacterium
GATCTCGATCGTACCAAGATTTTTAATGCCCAGGTTTGGGCTCCGGAGAAACAATACAAATGGAAACATGCGAAATTTAAACGTGTAGCCGAAGCTCCACTGATTTACGAAGCACACATTGGCATGGCTGGCGAAGATTACCGGGTGCACACTTACAACGAATTTCGCGAAAATGTTTTGCCGCGCATAAAAACAGCCGGCTACAATACCCTTCAGCTGATGGCCATTCCGGAGCATCCGTATTACGGAAGCTTTGGGTATCATGTGTCTAGCTTTTTTGCTCCATCATCGCGGTTTGGTACTCCTGAAGAACTGAAACAACTGGTTGATGAGGCGCATGGAATGGGTATTTCAGTAATTATTGACCTGGTTCATTCGCACGCGGTGAAAAATGAGAACGAAGGCTTGGGCCGTTACGACGGAACGCGCTGGCAATTTTTTCACGACGGACCCAAAGGAGAACATCCGGCCTGGGATTCGTACTGTTTTAATTACGGGAAAACCGAAGTAATTCACTTTTTACTCTCCAATATTCGCTATTGGCTCGAAGAATTCCGGTTCGACGGATTCCGTTTCGATGGCGTAACCAGCATGTTGTATTTCGATCATGGTTTAGGAAAAGCTTTTACCAGCTACGACGATTATTTCTCGGGTGGTCTCGATCAGGAAGCGCTGAGCTATTTCATCATGGCCAACCGACTGATTCACGAGATCAATCCAAACGCCCTTTCGATTGCCGAGGAAATGAGCGGACTGCCTGGTCTGGCCACTTCGCATGCCAATGGTGGCGTTGGTTTCGATTATCGCATGGCCATGGGAGTTCCCGATTTCTGGATTAAACTGATTAAAGAACATTCCGACGAACAATGGGATGTAGGTAATATTTTCTATCAATTGACTTCGAAACGGTTGGACGAGAAAGTCGTCAGTTATGCCGAATCGCACGATCAGGCGCTGGTGGGCGACAAAACCATCATTTTCCGGCTGATTGACAAGGAAATGTATTTCAGTATGCGAAAGGATCAGCCTAATATGACGGTTGACCGCGGAATAGCCCTTCATAAAATGATTCGGCTGGCAACTGTAAGTTGTGCCGGGGGCGCTTACCTCAATTTCATGGGCAATGAATTTGGTCATCCGGAGTGGATCGACTTTCCGCGGGAAGGAAACGGCTGGTCGTATGCACATGCCCGCCGGTTGTGGAGTTTGGCCGATAATAAGGAGCTTCGGTTTCATTGGCTGGCTGATTTCGACCGCGAAATGATTTCACTGGTCAGGAAAGAAAAACTGCTCGAAACACCTGAAGTGAATTGGGTTTACGATCACAAAGGCAATGAAGTGCTGGCATATACCAGAGGAAAATACCTGTTTGTTTTTAATTTTCATCCAACGCAATCGCTTGTCGATTATGGCATTCCATCGGATGATGCCAAATATAAAATTGTACTGAATACCGACGACAGTCAGTTCGGTGGTCACAACCGGGTGGATAGTCAAATGACTTACCTGACTCATTCATCAGAGAAAGACGGGAATCAGCACTTTTTGCTGCTTTACTTACCTGCCCGAACAGCTTTGGTGCTCAAAAAGCAAAAGTAACAAACCCCGTCCTGAAGTTTAGATATTGAAAGATCAAATGTCAATGCCTTTTTTTACTGAAATACAGATTCCGACATATTCGTGCCAACTGGATTATTCGAAACGAATGATGCTTTTGGGCTCATGCTTCTCTGAAAACATTGGGCAGAAGCTGCTCGATTTGAAATTCAGTGTGGACATGAATCCATTCGGAATTCTTTATAATCCTGACTCGATTGCCAACAGCCTCGAAATATTGCTCGAGAAGAAGATTTTCACAGCTGACGATCTTTTTCAGGATCAGGGCGTTTGGAATAGTTTTTATCACCACAGCCGCTTTTCGGATGTCGATCAGGAAAAGGTGCTTGAAAAAATTAATGAGCGGATATCTTCGTCGCACGATTTTCTGAAGAATGCTGATTTTTTAGCCATCACATTTGGAACTGCCTGGGTTTATCAGCTCAAACAAACCGGACAAATCGTTTCCAATTGCCACAAAATATCGGCTGCCGGGTTTAACCGGTTTCGTCTCGACGTGGAGCAAATTACCAATCGATACAGCAAGCTGCTTCAGGAATTACGACAGTTTAATCCGGACCTCAAGTTTATTTTTACCGTGAGCCCGATTCGTCACTGGAAAGATGGCGCGGTTGAAAATCAGCTGAGCAAAGCAACGCTTCTGCTGGCTATTGATAAGTTAACAAAGGAGTTTGGCGAAAATACATGCTGCTATTTCCCATCTTACGAAATTATGATGGACGAACTGCGCGATTACCGTTTTTATGCTGAAGATATGCTACATATCAGTCCGGTGGCAACCGACTATATCTTCAGGCGCTTTTGTAAAGCAATGGTATCGGCTGAAAGCATGGAAATATCGGCTAAAGTTGCGCGGATAATCCGCTCGGTGCAACATCGCCCGTTTAATCCGTCATCGTCCGAATATGAAAAATTTCTTCGGGCCAATCTCGCCGAAATTGAAAAGCTGAACGCAAAGTTCCCGTTTTTGGATTGGTCGGAAGAGTGTACTCATTTTACTCAGGAATTAAATAAAATCAGATGAAGGTATTGATGTTTGGCTGGGAATTTCCGCCTCACATTTCGGGTGGTCTGGGTACAGCCTGTTACGGATTGACCAAAGAACTCGCCCGAATCGAAGGTGTTGAAGTTACTTTCGTTGTTCCCAAGGTTTGGGGCGATGAGGTTTTGCCCAACATTACTTTACTAAATGCCGGTCAGGTGCCGGTTGTGCATCAGCAGATTCAGTTTGACGATGTAAAATCGAAAATTGAGTATTACGAACTTCAGTCTAGCCTGATTCCGTACCTCGGAACTGCTGAATTTGACGAGCTGAAAACTGCGGTTACTTCGGCTGAAAAACGATTTGTTGAAGTAACTCCGGATGGAACAATCGTGTTTGAAGGCGGATATCAGTGGAATCTTTTTCAGGAAATTAATTATTACGCTCTGGTGGCAGGTCAGCTGGCCCGCGAAATCGACTTCGATGTGATTCATGTGCACGACTGGATGTGCTTTCCGGCAGGAATAGTCGTCAGGCAGATTACCGGGAAACCTTTGGTGGCGCATGTTCATTCAACCGAGTTCGATCGCTCCGGAAGTTTGGTTAACACGGCTATCTGTGCGATTGAGAAGGAGGGAATGTTAGAGGCTGATCAAATTATTGCCGTCAGCGATTTTACACGGAGGA
>JAJZSZ010000469.1 GCA_021849365.1 Bacteroidota bacterium
GTAACTGTTCCACATCGGGAAGATAGGCAGCCAGCCACCTTGCTCAGCTTTTAAAACCAGCGATTTCATCATGTCTTCATATTTATCAGGAGCAACAAGGCTAACCAGCGGAAGTTGTGCCCTAAAAGTGTCCCAAAGCGAAAAATCGTCGTAGTACACATGTCCCTTTTCAATTTTCTGGGTCGATTTATTTCCATCGAAAGCAGGGTAGGAGCCACTGACGTCGCTGAATGTCCGTGGGAAAAGCAATGAATGGTACAACGCAGTGTAAAACTTGGTGTAATCTTCAGTTTTTCCGCCCTTTAGCTGAATTGACGAAAGTGCATCATTCCATATCTTTTCCGATTCGGCTTTCGTTTTCTCAAACTGCCAGTGAGGAATTTCGGCATCGAGGTTGGCACGGGCTTCTTCAATACTTGTAAATGAGGTTCCCACTTTGGCCAGAATGACTTCTTTGTCTTCGATGTCGAATTTGGCATATGCACCTATATCCGGTTTATTGGCAATTTCTTTCTCGCCTTTATGGTCTTCCATCTGAAAGAAGCATCCAAAGTTGGAGAATGGTTTGTTGAAGCGTACAACGAAATATCCATTGAATCCTGCCGGTTGACCCCAACCCTGGTAAATTCGGTGCACCGGGTTATAACCGTAAATTTCCTGTTTCTCCGGATCGATTTTAATGTAGCCTTGGCCTTCGTCGCTGTTAGGCGAAATCAGAATATACGATTGGTCTTTGCTGACATACGAAAACCTGAAAAATCCTGCGCGTGGCGTGCTGGTCATTTCTACCATAATCAGGTATCTCATAAGCATCACCGAATAATAGGATGGCTTGGATATTTCTGTTTCGTGGTTGAACAGAGATGCCCTTTCGCTTGGGAAAGTGCTGAGTACACCAGTTATAGGCATAATGGTAAAACTACCGTAATCCTGCGTGCATGAGCCTCCCAGCCAGTGAGTTCCTCTGAATCCCTGAATTTTCTGTGCCATGTAATAATACGGAGGCAAGCACTTCTTTTCGCTTTCTACACTTTGCGGAGTCCACTGTGTCATGGCAAAAGGAGTGGTTACTGCAGGAATATCCTGTCCCCAGGCTTCAGTTCCCTGATTGTGAGCAATTCCTGATGGTCCGGTTGATGGTCCGGTTCCAATTAACGGATTAACAAATTGGATCAGATCTACGGCCTTTTTCTGGCAGCCTGAAAATAAAAAGAGTATTGCCAGCGAAGCTGACAGAAGAAACTTGTTTGTCATCATAGGTATTCAATTTAGCTTTCGGCTAGGCATATTTTTGCGTGAATGATGCTGATAGCCCTTGTTTGCGGGGTTTAAAAATACTGTATTTCTTTTATTCTCATCCATCGTAGGTTTTTTTTTACTGTTTTGTGAAACATACAGAAATGAAATGATGTGGATCGGTCTGCAGAGCCTTTGTAATTTATGTATTCGGCAAGCACATTCTTTTTTTACAGGTCATGAACTAAATAAAATTTTGCGTTAACTTTATCCACTCCGTTCGTAATAACTTTTTCATGAAATCAGTATTAATTACTATAACCTTCCTTTTTTCTTCAGTACTGTTTCCTGTGTCGGGAAAATGCCAGGGCGATACAAATTCGCTAACTTTAATGACCTATAATGTTCGAAACTGTAAAGGGCTGGATGACATCACCGATTATAGCCGTGTTGCGTCGGTTATTGCCCGTGTTAATGCTGATTTTGTTGCACTTCAGGAACTCGATAGTGCCACCCTAAGGAGTAAACAGAAAGTTGTGCTGAATGAGCTGGCAACGCAAACACAAATGTTCCCAAGTTATAGTGCATCTATTCCGTTTCAGGGAGGAAAATATGGAATTGGCATGCTTACCCATGAGAAACCGGTAAAAACAGAATCAGTTGGTTTGCCTGGCCGGGAAGAAAAAAGAAGCTTGTTGATTGTTGAGATGGAAAAATATGTGCTTTGTTGTACCCACTTTTCTCTGAATACCAATGACCGGCTGAGTTCAGTTGCAAAGATTGATTCGCTAACACAGCATTACCAAAAACCGGTATTTTTATCAGGCGACCTGAATTTGGTAGTTTCATCGCCTGAAATGGATGCTTTATGCAAAAACTGGGTCATCCTAAATAATCCGGAGCAGCCAACGTTTCCGGCTAACAAAGCAACTGAATGCATCGACTTTATTTTAGTGAGAAAAAAAGATGCAAAAAAAGTTAGTGTTATGGCAAGTGTGGTTGGGAATGAACCCGTAGCATCTGATCATTTGCCAATATGGATTAAACTGAAGATTGACAATGAATAGCTCAAAATCAGCGTGGCTATGTTATAAAACAAAAAAATACGCTGCACATTTTTGAAATAAAAGAAGTATCATTGCGTCAGTCTGACACACTTCGTGCCGATTGATTAACATGACTTCGTTAAAAAAAATAGAAAAATAAGAATCCCTTCCCGGGAATTTTTGAACTTATGAACTTTAAACTAAATCAATGTACCAATGAAAAAAAACTCAACCAGCGGATTGAACAGACGTGATTTTCTTGGACTTTCGGCTTTAGGCCTAACTGGTCTAACGATTCTTCCAAGTTGGACTATTGATGGAGTAACCATTGCTCCAAGCGACAGAGTTGTTATGGGCTTTATTGGCCTTGGACAACAGGCCATTAACGATTTTGGAGGTTTTGCCAGCGTTCCTGGTATCCAGATCGCTGCCTGCTGTGATGTTGATAGTATGAAACAAAAACGTTTCAAAAAACGTGTTGAAGCCTGGCAAACCAGCAAATCAATGAATCCACGTTGCGACATGTATGAACAATACGAAGAGCTTCTGGAGCGTAAAGATATTGATGCTGTTGAGGTTGCAACACCTGACCATTGGCATGCTCTGCAAACCATTCATGCCTGTCAGGCCGGAAAGGACGTGTACGTTCAAAAACCGTTGTCTTTCACCATTACCGAAAGTCTTCAGATGGTAAAAGTAGCCCGCGGAAACAAACGCGTAGTTCAGGTGGGAAGCCAGCAACGTTCGAGTAAAGAATTCCAGAAAGCTATCGAATTGGTTCAGTCGGGTGCGATTGGCCACATCGAAAAAATATATGCCAAAGTAGGTGATCCACCAAAACCACTGGATTTACCTGAAATGCCAATTCCAGGTAACCTGAATTTCAACCTGTGGATGGGACCACTGAATGATCCAAAGGTTCATTATCATCCTGATCTTTGCCCGCCAATTTCACTGGAACCCGAAGAACGTGAAAAACTTTGGTGCTCATGGCGCTGGTAC
>JAJZSZ010000470.1 GCA_021849365.1 Bacteroidota bacterium
ACTTTTTTTGTTTTGGGCGAATGAATGTTATCTGTATTAAATCACGAAAGAGAATCAAGTAATTTTTTCTGATTTTTCTTAACTGTTTTCCTCTTTAATTCAAGGTCGTTTTATGCATCAAAATAGTTGACGCCAGCCGGCAGAAGATCTTGGATATTCAGGTGATGAAGCTTTTTATAGCTAACGTTCAAAAAAAAGAGTCGGATACCAACGTGAGGTAACCGACTCTTTGTTCAAAGTAATTGGCTTTGTTTATTTTAACTTTTCAACGGCCACTTCCGTAGCTTTTAAAATGGCCTCATTCGATAGTGGAGTTCCAACTGCTTGTTTCATCCATTCGTTTGGTGTAAGTTGTCCCAGAGCAAAAATCCGGAGTACTTCAGGTGCAAATTCATGTGTTTTGAAATGCTCTTCAAGCTGGAAGTGGATCAGGTGCCCGAATGCATAGTTTGGAAGGTACATTGGTGAGTTGATCATGTGGGAATAAATACCAAGTATGGTTTGATCTTTAACTCCAAAAACCGATGCATAATAAGTATTCCAAACATCTTTACTGATTTGAAGCACTGCATCACGTAATTCTTGGGCAGTACTGTTTGGGTTAGCATATAGCCATTGCCACATCTTCATATCAACCATAGATACACCCATAATTTCGTAAACCGACCAGAAAATGTCGAGTGTTTTTAGGTAATCTTTTTCAGGATTTGTGTCTTTAATGTTTAACAGGAAAAGGTCGCGTTGTTGGAAAACAAAAGCAAGTGCTTCGGTAAAAGCAGTATTTGGAACTCCGTTAATCATGTAATTCGGCACGTCGTTGAGCGAGATGGTTTGTTCTACGTTATGTCCAAACTCATGAACTGCGATGTTGTATCCTTTGTAATTCATTCCTGTCTCAGGAATTCGGGTGCGCAAATGGGCTTTTTCAGCTTTCATTGATGCTCCCCAGGCATGACCTGATCCACGAGCCGGATCGACAGAAATGCGTGAGGCAATAAAGGAAGCTTTTTCTTTTGTAAAACCCAGCTTCAGGAGCATATTTGCCAAATCAGCTTCCAGTGCAGCCGGATTTGGATATTTCTTTTCAGTAATAGAATTCAGGCTTTCTTCGTTAATTGAACTTCTGGCTTTGAACCCATCGTACCAAATATCCCAGGGCTGCAAATCGCGTCCCAGTCTTTTTTTGATGATAGCTGCGACTTCCTGAACCTGTGGAGAACTTAAAAATTCGTTGAACAGCTTCTGTACCTCGGGTTGGGGTATTTGCATTCCGACCGAAAAGGCGCGCTGGATTGCTGTAGGCATCGATGGATTATACTGATCAAATTCCTGATAAATATGGAAATTGTTTAAAATCTGTTGGTATCGTCCATCGGTCTCTGGCTTAGCTTCAGTTTTTGTTCCTGAAACGAAAACTTCGTTTGACACCGGATTCCAATCCTGCTTACCTGAATTAATGACCATTTGTGGGATACTTTGATCGATAATTCGTTGCATGATTTGATAAATTAAAGCTTGTTTCTTAATCCCGACTTCTTTATTGGCATAATTGGCCTTAATTTCGTCGCGGAGGTTCCAATGGCTTAGCAAAACCATGTTTTCAGGGAATAGTTTGGTATTGTCATCGGCAAGAATATGTCCCATATAAATGTTGTAGTCGGCAATATAGGCTTCACCTTCGGCTGAAACTTTAGATGCTTTCTGAACAAGCTCCGATGGAACTCTGGAGCTGAATACATCTCCAAGTCGGGCATATCCCCATTGAAGCGGAGTCCATTCTGCACTGAGTTCATTTTTTTCTTCGGTGGTATAGTATGGAAAGTTGAGAGCAACAATAAATGCTATTTTGTTGTCGTAAAAGTCGTTAATCATATGAGCTCCGGGATTGTAAGCTGCAAACTGGGCATCGATTGGAAGTACCTCGCCCTTTTTGAGCTGTACGTTTTGCTGCATATCAAGGCTAAGCTTGTTGAAGTGTCCGTTCAGCGATTCCATATATTCCGAGAACCGGTAGAAGGAAGCTTCTTTTTGTTTCGGATCAGAAATGTAGTTTTCGCTGCAAAACTTCACGAAATCAGCGGGAGTTCCATCATTGTCGCGCCAAAGAGAAGCGGCATGCTTAACTCCTTTTTCAATTAGTCCCAATTGAGTTCCTTCAATTTTGCTTTCGATAGCTTTAACTGCCTCGGCAATAGTTGATTCGGAGATTCCCTGGGCGGGTGGAGTGTTTGTTTTTTTTACGGTAGGCTGGCAGGCTGTACTCATAATAACACAGGCTAAAATAAAGATGAAATTCTTAATCATTTCTCGTTTAATAAATGGTTATAATATAATGAACGCTTTCTTGATTTTTCGATTTAGAGCCTGAAATTCAGGATGCTACAAGATAGCCAAAAAATTATGACATGAGAAATGATGTTTGGCAGGAAGTGGAGAAAGGAAAGCGACCGGAAGCAAATTTTAAAATCTGCAGAAATCGTTTTTATATTTTCAACGACTTCTGCAGATTTGAAAGATTTATTGTTTAATGAATTTCAAGACGTTTCGTTGGTTGCCGGCATTAATTTCCATAAAATAAACGCCGTTTTTGAACTGGCTGATATTGTATCTGAGTGATTCACTATTGCTAAGTAGTGCTTTTTCGTTAATTAGAGTTCCAGTCATGGAGTATATTTTTACCGAACGGATTGTTGTATAATCAGTAGGAAGAAACAACTCGATATAATCGGTGGCTGGATTTGGGTATAGCCTGAGGTTTTTGGCACTGCTGGCAATGCTTGCGTTTGTGGAAACACTAAAGATATCGGTAAACGTGGTGTTGTGCATGAAATCAATGATTGTGTCTCCTTTAACATTGGTCAATGGCAGTCTCCAGGCATGATCAGTTGGCGGAGTGTCGTACTGTCCGTTTTTATTGTGGTCGGCATAAAAATCAATATTGTAAGAGATTCCGGGTTTAATTTTCCACGAATTGATATCGAAAGCAGCTGTGGCTACCTGAGGAATAATTATTGTGTCGCGATAAATGCCGTTATCGGTTTGCCGCAAAAAGAGCGTGAGTTTTTCACCAACATGAGGTGTCATCCCGGTGAAATGAACAGTGAGCTTATTTTTCCAGGCAATATCGGTGAAGTTTGTGTTGTGCACAAAATTCAGAACAGCATCGCTTGTCACATTACTTAGTTGCAACCTCCATGTATGATCAGTTGGTGCCGTGTCGTAAACTCCGTTTTTATTGTGGTCGGCAAAGAAATCGACATTGTACGATTTTCCGGCTGATCGG
>JAJZSZ010000056.1 GCA_021849365.1 Bacteroidota bacterium
CCGATCTATTTGTAATAGGTACTGCCAATGGAATAAGCCGGTTCACCACTGTCCATTTCGCCAAACCAGGTGTCCGACAAACGGCGCAAAGGAACTTCTGTGAGCCGGGTTTCGTCTTTTACCTCATCAAAATAAAACTGCATGGAAAGCGGAATGGTGAAAAACAAACGCGTTGATTCACCTGCACTCACTTTTATATTTTTATTGTTCCTGAAAACGACAGCTTTATTGGGTAAAGCAGGAACCAGTATTAATTCGCTGGTGTTTCCCGAGTAAAAATGCAATACCTCCTGATCATCGAGCAGATCGTCAACCTTAATGGCTTCCATCTCGTCAACCGCTTGAGCCAATGAAGTAGTTTTTACCAGCCAGCCATTGGAAACGTGCTTGATAAAAACCTCGGCATAACCGGCTTTAAAACCCAGCGTTTGGTTGACTTTAATCGGATATTTTTTCCAGAAACTTTGCGGGTTCATCATTTACTACATTTTTGAAGACTAAAATTAAAACAAATTTCGCAGGCAATAGTCGAATGCCTGTCATTAATAGGTTAAACTTTAATAACGGCTATGTTAACCTTGGTAATTCTCTGAAATCATGGTGTCCATGTGGCAAAAGTTGAACCTGATGCATCAATCTTTGTTTATTCACATTCAACAATGAAACAGAAAACAATGAGTTCGACAAAAAACAAACTGAAAATTGAGATTTGGAGCGATGTGGTGTGCCCGTTTTGTTACATCGGCAAACGTAAATTCGAAGCGGCTCTTGCCAATTTCAAACATGCATCCAACGTTGAAATTATATGGAAAAGCTACCAGCTTTCGCCGGAAATGAAGGCCGTTCCGGGAAAAAACATCCATCAATATTTATCGGAGCATAAGCGAATTAGCCTTGCAGAAGCTACTGCAATGAACAATCAGGTCGCCGATTGGGCAAAAAATGTTGGACTGCAATACAATTTCGACAAAGCCATACCAGCTAATACATTCATGGCACATCGATTTTCGCATCTGGCAAGGATTCAGGGAGTTCAGAATGAAGCTGAGGAAAAACTTTTCAGTGCTTATTTCACTGAAGGGAAAAACATCGAAGATGTGGATACGCTTGCTGAAATTGGCGCAGAAATAGGAATCGATGCCGGTCTGGTAAAAAAGACGTTAGAGGGCAATGAATTTGCCGATGCCGTGAGGAACGACATTCAGGAAGCATATAGTTTAGGATTGCGAGGTGTTCCATTTTTCGTATTCGACCGGAAATATGCGGTGTCAGGAGCACAAGACAGCAAAGTTTTCCTGAATACACTCGAAAAGGCCTATGTATCGTGGCGAAATGAAAATCCGGTTTTCAGGATTGATATTTAAAATGCCAATTAAAAACAGAGTCCAGCTTTCTCAAAAAGACCGGACTCTGTCGTTGTAAGTTTTAACGATTTATTTCTTGTGGAACTTAGCTTTCACGATGAAAGTAAGAACGATGAAAGCGACAATCAGGATAACCGGAAGCACCGACATGTTTCTCAGGGTAGTTTGTGCTCCTGAAGTTTCGATCGATTTACCCATGATAGGTAAAACCATCGAAGTGGCTACAAACCCAGCACCTCCTAAAATCGACATTCCAAGTGCACCACTTTTCGGAACGTATTCTGATGCAACGCCAATCATGGTTGGCCAAAAATAGCAAACGCCTACGGCGAATACAGCAGCCGAGAAAACAGTCATCACTGGACCCGAGGCAATACTCAGCAGCATCAATCCGGCGAAAGCAAATATTGAAGAACCTAACAGTACACCTGTCGGGTTCAGCCGATGGATTAAACCACCTGCAAAGAAACGGCCAACAGCCATAATCCCGGTAACAACAGCTAAAATAAGCATCGGACCAATGCCGTTCTGCGCCAGCAACGCATTAATCCATTGCGTTGTTCCCAATTCGGTTGATGCGGTTAACAGCATACAGAAGAAGATGAATGGGAAAAGCAATGAGATTTTATTCATTAAACGTCCTTCCAGAACAATAAACAGGGCAATTAAAGCAACAATTATGAATGGAACCGCGCTGTCGAAACTAACAGCAAACGACGGGATGGTAGCCACCATAATCATCAGGATAACAGCTATGGTAATGGTGATTGGAGCTCCAACATTGCGCATCATTTCCTTGTAGGTCACTCCGGTCGAAACGCGTTCGGTTTCGGGAATCGTTTGTCCAAAAAACAGGAATCCGTAGATAGCCAACGGAATAAAAAGAATACTTACCAGTAATTGCCAGGGCAGGTTTAATTTATCCATGATGAGAGCGGCGAGTAAACTTCCGATCACGATTCCACCCGGGAACCAAACATGAAAGCGATTGAGCATTTTCGTTTTCTTTTCAGGGAATAGTGTTGTTACCAGCGGATTACAGGCGGCTTCAACACTTCCGTTGCCCAGGCCAATAAATACGTTTGCAAGAAACAACGAAGCCATATCCTTAGCGAAAAGCAGCAAAACAATGCCAACCAGATGCAAGGCAAAAGCCATCCAGATGATCGTCTTTGTCTTTACAATATCGATAAAGTAACCACCGGCAAACATGGCCACGGCAAAGCCCCAGAATGCAGGCCCAAAAGCGCGTCCAACCTGCTCTTTGCTCAATCCGTAATCGTCGGTAAATACGCCTTCAATTTTAGCTCGGATGGCAAACGTAATGGCCGTAACCAGCAACGCCAGACAGGCACCGATAAATAACCTTTTTTGATTCACATGTTCCATAGATTTAGTTTTTGGTGTTATTGATTAAAGGAAATTTGCGAAAAGAAAATCTGGGAGAATGAAAAAACCTAATCGACTTAATGAACAGAAAGGCAACGGCTTGGCAATTAAGAAGTCGGTTCATAAGCTTACAGTTTTTGTTAGGTTTCGGTAAATATAGCAAATCAGAACAGAATATACCACCTGAAGCACTAATTTTCTGAGTATGCTAGTTTAAAGGTCGTTAACCAAGGTTAACGAATCGAAGATCGCTGTACTTTGTACCAATCATATGAACTGGGTGAAATAAAAAAATCCGGAAATTTTGATTTCCGGATTTTCTATGAAATTGCAGCCGATTTACTTGGTTTTAATATCCAAATCGAGCGAATTGGTAATTTTGCCAATGTCGTCGGGATCAATCACCCCGCGAATGCTGATCAGCGTATTGTCGTCGCCACCAACCACAAGCAGTAATTCTGACAATTTACCGCCACCACCTGTGCGGCCGTAAAACCTTACCACCTCGTTTTTATCGGTGATTTCCATCAGCGCCTCGTAGCTGTTGTTTTTGAAAAATCCATCGGCTTCCAGCTCTTTGTAAAAGTTCAGGCCTTTGTTCAAATCCTTGTCTTCGACCGAAAGAATGCGAATACCACTCAGTTTTTCGAGCATGGCGGTTTCTTTACTTTTCGAGTCGTCGAATTTGCTTGCAAAGCTTAGCAGTTTTCCACTGATATTTACCGTAGTAAATCCATCTTTGTTGGCATATTTGCTAAAAAGTTTATCGATTGGGCTGCTATCCTGTGCGATTGACCACAACGGGATCAATAAAATCAATGTCATTAATAAGCGTTTCATGGCTATTCTTTTTTTAGTTTTTTATTCAAATTAGTTACTTCATCTATCTGTTTAAATCCCTTGTTAACTTTCGAGATACCAGATTTTAAGGGACTAACAGCATCGTCAATTTTCTCCATTGGCTTAAGTTGAGCCAACCCTTTGTTGTATTTATCCGAAACAAATTGCAGGGTTTTGACAGCCTCAGCATAAGCCTGTTGTGGATCGGAAAACGTGTCTTTGTAGTCGTTCCGGCTGCCATAAAAGTTGACAGCCAGCAGGGCTACAATCACAGCGGCGGCTATGCCCGTTACAACCTGCCACATCCAGCGGTAACGCAGTTTTTCCTTGTGCTCCGATTCAAGAATGTGATTCATCAAATCTTCACTCAGGTCTGCATTCTCATCAGCCGAAAGTTCCTTTAATCCTGAAAACATGGGAACATACATTTTCAGGCTTTCATCCACATCGCCCGAAGTAAAATAAGTGATCAGTTCATTTTCCTCGTCGATGGTGGTTTCGGCGTCAAAGTACTTTTGAAGCAGAATATGTATTTTCTGTGATTCCATAACCTTGAATTTTTAAAATTTCATCCCGAACTTTCTTTCGGGCCCGCGACAAATTTACCCTGATTGCATTCACATTCATCTGCGTTGCTTCGGCGATTTCTTCGTATTCAAGCTGCTCAATATCGCGCAAATGAATAATGGTTCGTTGTAAGTCGGGCAGTTCAGCAATAATACGCTTCACCAAATCTACCGAATTCGACATATCAAGATGGTCAACATCTGTACTTTCCTCCTCGGGCAATCTGGCCTTGGTCAGCAAATCAATCGACACTGTTCGCCGGGCCCGAATCATATCCAGACACCGGTTTCGCATCATCCGGTAAGCAAAGGCTTCGATGTTTTCGATTTTCGACAGCTCGTCCCGCTTTTGCCAGAGTTTCAGAAATACATCCTGAAGTACATCTTTGGCTTCCTCTTCATCCTGAAGAATCTGAAGCGCAAATCGCATCAGCTTATTGCTGATTGGTAGTACCTCGGTTTTAAAATCTCTGGCAAACATTCTCTGTTTTTTGCTTATTTTCAAAGTTAAGACGAACCAGCGGAGATTTCATTACATGAGATCAGAAAAATATTAGAATGAGAATTCGGGCTAAGGCTGAAAGTAGCTTGGGGCATAGGGCTTGGAGCTAATACAATTCAGCTTCGAGCACATCCTTGAGGTCCATGAGGTTATTTTCGAGAATGAGCATATTTTCGATGAAGAAGTTAAAGATGTCGGGCCATTGATTTTGCCTGTGAAAATCGACATTCGGCAACGAACGGTATATGCGGCAAACTTCCTGACCGCTTTCTCTTTCGTAGCAAAAATCCCATTCCAGCGGTTCCTCAAATCCCTCTTCCAGAAATTTACGGTATTTCTGCAGGGCTTCGAATATTTCAAGCCGGCGTTCTTCCTTCCGGCTGTTTACTTCAATCATTACCGTAGCGTCGCTGCGCGAAACATCAAACTTTAAGTCAATCCCTGCCAGACCTGTATCGTAAAGCACCCATTTTTTCTTTCGGTACCGCAATTCAGGATGAATTTCGCACCGTTGTGCAAAAACGATCCAGAATTCTTTCCGCAATAATTTAACCTCGTCTTTACTATACATTTCTGAAATTTGAGTTTGCAAAGAAAAACAGAATTTGAATATAAAAGATACCGTCTCTTCAATTAATCAACCATCACTCAACGATACAATCTGCCCCAAAAGAAACAAAAAAAGGCTGTTCTTCGATTTAGTTTCCGAAAAGTTTGGGTTTGCCTTATCTTGATGGTAATTAAACATTTCAGTTACTATAGGTTTTCGGTTTTCAGACCGGAAACAAATTACAAACCCAAAAATCGTGTACAATGAAAAAATGGTTATTTGTTTTTGCTGTTATGATTTTAGGCACATTGGTGAGTAATGCTGCCGGAATCGATGGAAAATGGAAAGCTACAATGGAGGGACCTGATGGTAAAATGGAACTTACCTTTAACTTTAAAGTTGATGGCAATGTTTTAACCGGCATAGTTTCAACGCCTATGGGCGAAATGCCTATTTCGAACGGGAAAATCAACGGAAATGAATTTTCATTCGACATTGACATGGGCGGAAATGCGATGCCACACAAATGTACAATTGAAGGCGACACAATTAAAATGAAAATGATGGGTGGTCCTGATGGTGGCGGCGGTCCTGGAGAAATGGTTCTGAAGAGAGTAGCTGAATAATCAGGATAAAAAGAAAGCCGTCTGGCCAAGATACCAGACGGCTTTTTCACTTAAAGTAAAGAGATATTACTTCCTAATTACTTTTTTATATCCGTAGATAGCCGAAGCACCTAGTTCTTCCTCGATACGAAGCAGTTGGTTGTATTTAGCCATACGGTCGGAACGGCTCAACGAACCGGTTTTAATCTGACCGGCATTGGTAGCAACAGCAATATCTGCTATGGTCGAATCTTCTGTTTCGCCTGAACGGTGTGAAGTTACCGATGTATAACCTGCGCGGTGAGCCATTTCAATGGCGTCCAAAGTTTCAGTTAAGGTACCAATCTGGTTTACTTTCACCAAAATAGAGTTGGCAGCACCCAATTCTATACCTTTTTTCAGGTATTCAACATTGGTTACAAACAAGTCGTCGCCAACCAGCTGGCATTTGTCTCCCAGTTTCTGGGTTAAAGCCACCCAGCCATTCCAGTCATTTTCGCACATTCCGTCCTCGATCGAGTCGATTGGGAAGTTGGCTACCAAACCAGCAAGGAATTCAACCTGTTCTGCAGAATTTCTTTTAGCACCATTCGGACCTTCGAATTTCGAATAGTCATAAATACCATCTTTGTAGAATTCAGATGCGGCGCAATCTAAAGCAATTGAAACATCTCCACCTTCTTCTGCACGTCCGGGTTTGTAACCTGCATTTTTGATTGCTTTAATGATGCTGTTCAATGCATCTTCAGTTCCATCCAAAGCAGGAGCGAAACCACCTTCATCACCTACAGCAGTGCTTAAACCACGATCGTGAAGTACTTTTTTCAGGTGATGGAAAACCTCGGCTCCCATGCGTAAACCTTCGCGGAATGATTTAGCACCAATCGGGCGAATCATGAATTCCTGGAAAGCTATTGGAGCATCGGAATGCGAACCACCGTTGATGATGTTCATCATCGGAACAGGCAAAGTTTTGGCGTTTGTTCCGCCAATGTAACGATACAATGGCATATCCAGTGCACTGGCTGCAGCACGTGCAACAGCTAACGAAACACCTAACATGGCATTAGCACCTAATTTTGATTTGGTTTTGGTTCCGTCCAAAGCCAGCAATTTTTTGTCGATTGCTACCTGGTTCGAAGCGTCCATACCCAAAATTTCTTTGGCAATAACGGTATTCACGTTAGCAACTGCTTTCAAAACACCTTTGCCCAAATAACGACCTTTATCGCCATCGCGCAATTCGAGTGCTTCATTTTCTCCGGTTGATGCTCCTGATGGTACAGCAGCACGACCAACGGCTCCACACTCCAGAGTGATTTCTACTTCTACAGTTGGATTACCACGCGAATCCAAAATTTCTCTACCAACTACTTTGTCAATAAACATTGTGTTATAGTTTAAAATTCAACTTAATTTGTATTTATGGATATTTATAAATGTCAGATTATAAACTTCTTTTAATTCATTACAAAGGTAATAAAAAGCTTCCGAAGAACGATATATACCGTGACCTGAGAAACTGTTAAAGACAACAATCAAAAGATGCGATTGTTAATACCCGCCCGAAATATTTGCATAAAACTGCTGTATGATTCCGCATAAACTGTTTATCTTTCCATAACCAATGCACGTTTATGAAAAATCTATTTATCTGTACAAGCATAATTCTTCTTTTAACAATTGGTGCTTCGGCCCAAAAAGTTTCGTTGGCAATCCAACAAAAAGCAGCCGCTTGGCAATCAACTGCCGGGTTGACTAATTCGAGCATTGGAATTGCTGTTACCGATAATACTACTGGCGAAAACATTTTAAAATCGGAACCGCAGCTAAGCCTTGTTCCGGCTTCAATTTTAAAAGTTGTAACAACAGCAACGGCACTCGAAGTTTTTGGCCCCGATTTCCGGTTCAAAACCGCGCTATCTTATTCCGGAACAATACGCAACGACACGCTTTGGGGCGACCTGCAAATCGTCGGAGGTGGCGATCCAACGCTCGGCTCCATGTATTTTCCTGAAAATGTCAATTTTCTGGAAGAATGGGTAAAAGCAATCAGGAATAATGGCATTCGGGCAATCTCCGGAAATATTATCGCCGACGCCACTGTTTATGAGAAAATTCAGGTACCGGGAAGCTGGGTGTGGGAAGACCTTGGAAATTACTACGGTGCAGGGGCCTGCGGATTATCGGCTTACGATAATATGTACGAAATTCATCTTAAATCGCCTCAAGCAGCCGATCAACCCACTCAAATCATTAGAATTACACCTGAAATTCCAGGACTGGACATTCAAAATGAGGTTCGTTCGTCTGACATTAATTCCGATCAATCCTATGTTTTTGGAAGTCCGGAGGATAACAAGCGCGTGATTCGGGGGACCATCCCAAAAGACCGAAGCGATTTTGCTGTAAAAGCTTCGATTCCAAGCCCGCCATTGCTTCTGGCCAACGAATTCCTTAATAAATTGTCCGGGAAAGGAATATCGGTCTCCGGAATTATAAAATTGCAAAAAGCACAAAACGGATCTGTACTTAACGAAACCCTCTCCCCTCCTTTACGCGATATTATCAGGGTGACCAATCACGAGAGCGTAAACCTGTTTGCCGAACATTTTTTGAAACATCTCGCCTTGCAAAAAGCGGGAGTTGGCAATACTGAAGATGGATGCAAATTCGTACTGGATTTCTGGAAAGAAAAAGGGTTGAACACCAACGCATTTTTCATGAACGACGGCAGTGGTTTGTCAAGGTTCAATGCCATTACTGCCACCCAAATGTGCAGCATATTAAATTACATGAAAACCAAAAGCAAGTACGCTGAAGACTTCATACAATCGCTGCCAACAGCTGGAAGCGGAACACTCACTTCCTTCAATACCGAAGAATTTCCGCAAGACTGTTTGTATGCAAAAAGTGGTTCGATGACCCGTGTGCGATGTTATGCAGGATACCTGAAAACCAATAGCGGCCGCGATCTTTCATTTACCATCATGCTGAATAATTTCTCGTGCTCCATGAGCGAGGCCACCCATAAAATTCAGGAATTGCTTATTGAACTTAGAAAACTGTGAACACGAAAAAGCCCCGCTTCGCAGCGAGGCTCTCTCACAATGAATATAGGGGTAACTTTAATTACACAATACTCTTCATGGCGGTCATTTCGGCACGCAATTCTTCGCCAATCACTTCAATATCGTGGTAGCGAATAATCTCGTTCACACTGATCAGCTGTTTGTTGTCAACCCCGTTGCCTTTGCCAGCTCCGTATGGTTTACCAATTACATCAGTATCAATTTTAGCCATGAAATCAGTCAACAATGGTTTGCATGCATGATCGAACAAATAGCAACCATACTCGGCAGTATCTGAAATCACACGGTTCATTTCGAACAGCTTCTTGCGTGCAATGGTATTGGCAATCAGTGGCACTTCGTGCAGCGATTCGTAATAAGCCGATTCTTCCTTGATTCCAGCTTCAGTCATCGTTTCAAATGCCAATTCAACACCAGCTTTCACGAAAGCAATCATCAATACACCGTTATCGAAATATTCCTGTTCTGCAATGTCCATTGTTCCGGCAGGTGTTTTTTCAAAAGCAGTTTCGCCAGTTGCAGCACGCCATGTCAATAGTTTCACATCGTCGTTTGCCCAGTCTTCCATCATGGTTTTCGAGAATTCACCGGACATGATGTCGTCCATGTGTTTCTGGAACAACGGACGCATGATACGTTTCAGTTCTTCGGAAAGCTCAAATGCTTTGATTTTAGCCGGATTCGACAACCGGTCCATCATATTAGTGATACCGCCATGTTTCAAGGCTTCTGTAATCACTTCCCATCCGTATTGAACTAATTTTGAAGCATATGATGGATCAATCCCTTTTTCAACCATTTTGTCGAACGAAAGAATTGAACCGGTTTGCAGCAAGCCGCAAAGAATGGTTTGTTCGCCCATTAAATCTGATTTTACTTCGGCAACAAACGACGAGCGCAAAACACCAGCTTTGTGACCACCAGTAGCAACGGCATAAGCTTTTGCAATTTCAAAACCATCTTTATTCGGGTCGTTTTCAGGATGAACTGCAATCAAAGTCGGAACGCCGAACCCACGTTTGTATTCTTCGCGAACTTCTGATCCCGGCGATTTTGGAGCCACCATGATAACGGTAATATCTTTGCGAATCTGCATGCCTTCTTCAACGATATTGAAACCGTGAGAATAAGAAAGTGTTGCACCTTTTTTAATCAAAGGCATCACAGCAGTAATTACGCCTGTATGTTGTTTATCCGGAGTCAGATTGATTACCAAATCAGCAGTTGGAATCATTTCTTCGTAAGTTCCAACTTTGAATCCATTTGAAGTGGCATTTTTGTACGACTGACGTTGCTCTTTAATGGCTTCGGCACGCAAAGTGTAGGATACGTCGAGACCTGAATCGCGCATGTTCAAACCCTGGTTCAATCCCTGAGCTCCGCAACCAATGATTACGACTTTTTTACCAGCCAGTTTTTTTACACCATCGGCAAATTCAGAACTGTCCATAAATTCGCAGGTTCCCAGTTGTTCCAACTGTAAGCGAAGCGGTAATGAGTTAAAATAATTAGCCATTTTCTTAAATTTTATGTGTTTTTACTTATTCTTTCCGAATTGAAACTTTCTGCTTTTACAAAGCAACAGAATATTCCTGAAACAGAAGAGGAAAAATAATGGTATTTTAGGTACTTTTCATAGATTCATTAAAATAAATACTGAATAATATTTCAATACAAACTTTAATTCAACAAGTTACACACCAATAAAAATTGGTAATTTAACTATCAGCGCAACGACTCGCTCCGATATTGAAGAGGAGTAACACCGGTTTCACGTTTGAAGAATTTGGTAAAATACGACTGATCATCAAAATTCAGTTGGCCGGCAATTTCAGAAACACTCAGGTTAGTGTGCACCAGCAGCCGTTTGATTTCGAGCAGTTGTTTGTCTTTGATGATTTGAGAGGAAGTTTTGCCGGTCAATTGCTTTATCGTCTGCGTCAAATGGTTGGCGGTAACTCCGATCATTTGTGCATATTCGTTCAGCGAAAGGTTCTTACGATGATTTTCTTCCAAAAAATGGAAAAACCGCTTCACCAAAATCTGTCCTTTCCCTTTATTCATAAGGCTTTCAGAAACCTGATAGCGGGCCGAGCAGGTCGTCAGAATCAGATCGAGAATTGAGCGCAACATCTCGACAGAATAACCTTCCGGTCGTGCAATTTCAGCAATCCCCTTCCGGAATAAATTTTCCAGAAATCGGATATCACTTTCATTTTCAAGCTGAAGAGGTGGATTATCCTGATGAATGGTGTAGAAAAAGGGGAATTCGATCAGCCGGTTCTGATCAGTTCGATTGAGCAGATAAAAATCGGCTGTGAAAATAAATATATAACCTTCGATATCCTGCGAAAGTTCCAGTTTGTGCGCTTGTCCGCGCGACATGAAAAATACACAGGGAGGCTTTATTTCGTAGTTGTTGCCGTCGATGACATGGAAACCCGAGCCTTTTTTCAGATATAAAACCTCAAAAAAATCGTGCCGGTGTGGATATTTAACAGCAAAATGCCGGTTTGCATCGAACACTTCCACCTGAAACTGCTGGCTTTTCCGCTCGGGCGAGCTGAAGTTATCAAGGCTGTAAACAGGTAATTGTTCGACCGTATTCTTCATAAAAAAAGTACTTTCGTATTATCTACGAAAGTACAAACAAATTGATAAAACAAGAAACAACCAAAACCCCTCGCTTACAACGATCGTCCGACATAAATTGAGCTATCAGACCAGGGAACAAGATTCCCGTCAAAAGTCAGTTGACCGCTCTGCAATCCGGTTAATAATGCTGAACTCTTTCCCGACCCCACTATCGAAAATAACAGGTCGTAAAACCCGATGGGTGTCATTACGTTTACGCGTAATGTAAATGTTTTACTCTTCTCGTTCTTTGCTAATTCCCATTTGGTAATCTGTCCCTTTGCAGTAACACCACCCACTCCGTTTGGCCCAATTCGCCAATTCGAACCAATCTGGATAATTGCTTCTGTTGAATCAATTGCCACAAAATTAATGTTAGACATCACCTGAACCCGGTTGCCGTAACGATCCTGCAGAAAATCAGATTCAAGAACAAACGATTTGTTCTCAAGCATTTGCTGGGTCAGTTCAAATTGTTTTTCAGCTTCTGCTTTTCTCTTTTCTTTTCGAGAGAGAGCAGTATTGTCATCATTTCCCTGAGCAAATAAAAAACTGAAGGAAATGATGAACACGATAAAGATTACTAATCGTTTCATGGCTTTCTCCTTTTCTTGTTTAATTTGAATGAGAATTAGCAAGATTCGTTCCGAAAAATTCAGAATTAACAGCTCATTAACCCTTTTTGCAAAATTTAACCATTGGAAATCAACAAATAGTAATGGTCAATGAATTGTATGGATACAAAAAATGCCTAAAGCTGAACTTTAACGTTCAACTTTAGGCACTTTAAATATTCGATACTTTTAAATTATTCCTAATCGACCTGTTCGAGCATGGCGTCACGCTCCTGAAGGAAAACTGAAAGCCTTTCGATGGTGCTGCGTGTAATAGCAACCCTACCCGAGCGAATAAACTGGGTAACGCCATAGGTTGAGTTCAGCTCTTCAAACAATTGCTGTGTTTCGCTTGTATGACCGGTTTTCTCGATAACAACATAGTCGCGAGTGATTTCGAGAATGCGGGCACCCGAATTACGGACAATTTTTTCCACGTCGTTCGATTCGAACAAAAATTCCGTCGACACTTTATAAAGTGCCAATTCCTGAAAAATCATTTCATCGTTGGTGTTGGCGAAAACTTTCAATACGTCAACCACCTTTTCGAGCTGTCCAACAACTTTTTGAACGCGATCGGATGTTTCGTTAATCACAATTGTGAATTTAAACACTCCTGGAATAGCCGATTCAGAAACGGTTAAACTGTCAATATTGATTTTCCGGCGCGTGAAAATAATGGTGATCCGGCTCAACAATCCGATATGATTTTCGGAGAAAACGGTAATAATATATTCTTGCTTCATAACATTCGTTTTAAACTTGGAATTTTAGATTATGGTTCGAGTAAAATATCGGAAACAGAAGCTCCGGTTGGAACCATCGGGAACACGTTATCTTCTTTCTCAACAACCACTTCAAGAACATATGGCCCTTTGTGGTCAATCATTTCCTGAATAGCATCTTCGAGTTGGTCGCGCGATGTTACCTTTTGAGAAGCCAATCCATAGGCTTTGGCAATGCCCACAAAATCAGGGTTTTTCATCTCGGTAAATGAATAACGTTTCTCAAAGAAAAGTTGCTGCCACTGGCGAACCATACCAAGGAAATTGTTATTGAGGACAATGATTTTAATATCGAGATCATATTGAGCAATCGTTCCCAACTCCTGAATCGTCATCTGGAAACCACCGTCACCTACCATCGCAAAAACAACGCGATCGGGCTGGCCAATTTTGGCACCCATCGAAGCGGGCAAAGCATAACCCATTGTACCCAAACCTCCGGAAGTAACGTTACTCCTCGATTGAGTAAATTTAAAGTAACGTGAAGCAATCATTTGCTGCTGACCAACGTCGGTTACCAAAACCGCATCATGATTGGTCTTTTCTGAAGCAATGCGAACAACTTCACCCATTGTCAATCCTTGCTTGGTCGGGAATAAATCCTTTGAAATAACCTTATCATACTCAATTCTATCACAGGCTTTAAATTCGTTTACCCATGCTTCATGTGAGTTCGGATTCACATTGTCGATGAGCATACGCAACGATTTCTTGGCATTACCTAAAACCGGAGCATCAGCTTTGACAATTTTATTGATTTCAGCCGGATCGATTTCCAGGTGAACAACTTTTGCACCACGGGCATAAGCCGCAACTTTTCCGGTAACGCGGTCGTCAAAACGCATTCCAACGGCAATAATTACATCGGCTTCGTTGGTTTTAATGTTTGGGCCATAGTTTCCGTGCATTCCCAACATCCCGATATTTAGCGGATGATCTGACGGAAGAGCCGACAGACCAAGTAAAGTCCATGCAGCCGGGATTCCTGTTTTTTCAATGAATTCCTTCAATTCGGCCTCGGCATGGGCAATCATTACTCCATGACCGAACAAAATCAACGGCTTTTTCGCTTCATTGATAATATCGGCAGCAGCTTTTACCTGGAAAGGATCAACCGGATATTCAGGAACATAACTCCTGATTTTAGTACATTTTTTATACTCGAAATCGAACTCGGCAAACTGAGCATCTTTGGCAATATCGAGCAAAACAGGACCTGGTCTGCCTGAAAGTGCAATGTGGAACGCTTTGGCAATGGCTTCCGGAATCTCATCGGCATGGGTTATCTGGAAATTCCATTTAGTTACTGGCATGGTGATGCCTACTACATCCGATTCCTGAAAAGCATCAGTTCCCAAAAGCGGAGATGCAACTTGTCCGGTAATACAAACGATTGGTATAGAATCGATTTGCGCATCGGCTAACCCGGTGATCAGGTTGGTTGCTCCCGGGCCTGAAGTGGCGAAGCAAACGCCCACTTTTCCGGTTACTTTGGCATAACCTTCGGCAGCATGAATAGCGCCCTGCTCGTGGCGGGTTAAATAATGGGTTACTTGTTTGTCGAAATCGTACAGCGCATCATAAATAGGCATGATGGCGCCGCCAGGATACCCGAAGATGGTATCAACTCCTTCCTCTAAAAGAGATAAAATTACAGCTTCTGAGCCTGTTACTCGTTGTGTGGCCATATTCTTATTTTTATTTATTTCCTTTCAATTCTAATTTACTATTTGACAATTTACCATTTACAATTTTGTCGCTTTGCACAGGTTCTGCAAATCGTCAATCGTAAATAATTAAATCGTAAATCAATCTATGATTCTTATCGCTCCTCTGTCAGCCGACGAAACCATGCTGGCATAAGCTCTCAGTGCTTTGCTTACATAACGCTCGCGGGGGCCGGGAGTGAAAGCATCTTTGCCTTTTGCCGATTCGGCAGCACGACGGGCCTCCATTTCTTCCGGCGAAATCAGCACATCAATCTTCCGCGATGGAATATCGATTTCGATCAAATCGCCGTCCTGAACCAGGGCAATTTCGCCACCTGCAGCAGCTTCAGGCGAAACATGACCGATTGACAATCCTGAAGTTCCACCCGAAAAACGCCCGTCGGTAATTAACGCACAAGCCTTTCCAAGGTTCATCGATTTGATGTACGATGTTGGATAAAGCATTTCCTGCATACCCGGACCGCCCTTCGGACCTTCGTAGCGGATAACCACTACATCGCCCGCCTGGACTTTGCTGCCAAGGATTCCGTTGCAGGCATCTTCCTGCGAGTGGAAAACCTTGGCGGTTCCTTTAAAATGGTACACACTCGGATCAACTCCAGCGGTTTTCACGATACAGCCGTTACGGGCAATGTTTCCGTAAAGCACTGCTAAACCTCCGTCTTTATTGTAGGCGTGATCGTAGTCGCGGATGCAACCTTCGGCACGATCGGTATCCAATTCTTTGTAATAAGCTTCCTGAGATCCCATCACCAGATTGCGTCCGCCACCCGGAGCCGACTTGTATCTGCGGAGAGCATCTTCAGTTACTGTAGACGACATCACATCATATTTGGCAATGGCTTCGGCAAGTGTATTTCCGTCGGCACGATTCGCAGAAAGCTCAATCATATTTTGGCGAGAAAGTTCGGCGAGAATACCCAAAATACCACCGGCACGATTCACATCCTCGATGTGGTAATAGCCGTTTGGCGCTACTTTGCACAGGTTTGGCGTTACTTTCGACAATTCGTCGATATCTTTCATCGTGAAATCAACTTCGCCTTCTGCGGCGATTGCCAAAATGTGCAATACAGTGTTGGTCGAGCCGCCCATAGCAATGTCCAATTTCATCGCATTCTGGAAAGCAGCGCGGGTTGCTATATTGCGCGGAAGTACTTTTTCGTTTCCGTTCTGGTAATATTCGGTTGTCATTTCAACAATGCGTGAAGCCGCTTCTTCGAACAAGCGTTTGCGGTTAGCATGAGTAGCCACAATCGTTCCGTTGCCTGGAAGTGCCAGGCCCAGCGCTTCGGCCAAACAGTTCATCGAGTTGGCGGTGAACATTCCGGAACACGATCCGCAGGTTGGACAAGCGTCGCGTTCCACTTTCGAAACGGTTTCGTCGGATACATTTTGATCGGCAGCCATCACCATGGCGTCAATCAGGTCGTATTTTTTGCCATCAACAACGCCGGCTTCCATCGGGCCGCCCGATACAAAAATGGCGGGGATATTCAACCGCATCGCGGCCATCATCATTCCGGGGGTAATTTTGTCGCAGTTCGAAATGCAAACCATCGCATCAGCACGGTGAGCGTTGCACATATACTCTACGCTGTCGGCAATCACATCGCGCGACGGCAGCGAGTATAACATTCCATCATGTCCCATAGCAATTCCATCGTCGATGGCAATGGTGTTAAACTCGGCGGCAAAACAACCTTTTTGCTCAATTATATTCTTGATGTACTGACCAATTTCGTGTAGGTGCACATGCCCGGGGACGAATTGTGTGAATGAATTGACAATGGCAATCACCGGTTTCCCGAATTGCTCTTCTTTCATCCCGTTAGCCCGCCAAAGGCTTCTTGCTCCTGCCATTCGCCGTCCTTCGGTCGTAGTGGCTGATCTCAATCTCTTTTGCATACCTTTTTGTCTGAAATTATTTTCTATTAAAAAAAAACCTTTCTCAACTGAATGAGAAAGGTTTTAAAGTTCTTATAGCTTACATCATACCAATCTCATTCAGAACGAAGTAGGACCACCACGCTGATAATGACTAGAGATATAATGCTGATATTTTTCATTTCTACTACTGCTTTAGTGCTGGCAAATGTATTAATTAATTTGAACTTCCAAAATGAAAATGAAAGTAAATGTCAGTTAATTTTAAAAATTTAAAAGAAAATCGTTCGCTTTAAAACAATTTAAAGTCGAAAAAGATCATTTATCTAACGATTAATCTGGAACTAAACTCTTCCGATCATGAATATAGCCGGGCGTTTCTGAATGTCGGGAATGTGTGTTTTCCAATATGAAACCGGTTTTGCCTGAATGAATTCTGTATCGAGCGTGATGTCGGCAGCAATACACAGCATGGTTTGCGGGTCGCAGTTTTTTAGCAAATCGTCGAGCAATTGCAGGTTTCGGTACGGCGCTTCAATAAAAATCTGCGTCTGTCCTTCGGTTTGCATCCGGCGTTCCAAAAACTTGATTTGTTGTGCTTTCTCCGGATTTTTAATTGGCAGATAGCCATTAAAAGCAAAGTTTTGTCCACTCATCCCGGAAGCCATCAGCGCCATGAGAATTGAAGACGGCCCCACCAACGGAACCACTTGTATGTTTTGTGTGTGTGCAATTTTCACCACATCGGCACCAGGATCAGCGACTGCCGGGCAACCAGCTTCGGAAATAATGCCAATATCCAATCCTTGCTGAATCGGTTCCAAAAAGCGGCTGATTTCCTTTTTGTCGGTATGTTGATTCAGTTCGAAAAAAGTAAGATCGTCGATCACAATGGATTGATTCACTTTTTTCAGGAACCGGCGTGCAGTGCGCACATTTTCAACAATAAACACCTTAACCGACGAAATCAACTGCGTCAAATCGGGTGGTAAAACCCGCTCAATGCTGGTGTCGCCCAGGGTAGA
>JAJZSZ010000471.1 GCA_021849365.1 Bacteroidota bacterium
CTCTAACTCCTAAAACTCTTGATAAAATTGGCGGGTTTGGCGAACGCTTGTCCTCGCTTATTATTTCTGAATATATTTCTGAATCGAAATGGTTCGACTCGAGTAAGTTGATTCGTACAAACAGCGATTTCGGGAAAGCTATTGTTGATTTTAGCGTAACCAATCCGTTGATTCAGGAGGCTTTTGCTTCGTTTAAAGGGATTGCCATTATTCCCGGATTTATTGCAAGCAACGAAGCTGGCGATTATACTACGCTTGGCCGCGGCGGATCCGATTATACCGGGGCTATTATGGCTGCCGCTATCGATGCAGCATCGCTCGAAATATGGACTGATGTAAATGGATTTATGACTGCCGATCCGCGCGTGATCAGCAAAGCATACACCATTAAAACACTGAGTTATTCCGAAGCGATGGAGCTTTCGCATTTTGGGGCTAAGGTAATTTATCCGCCAACCATTCTTCCGGTGTACAAAAAGGGAATTCCAGTACATATAAAAAATACCATGGAGCCCGCTGCCGAAGGAACTTTAATTACCGACAGTAAGCTCAACGGAAAAGATTTGCCAATTAAGGGTATTTCGTCAATTTCGAACATTACTTTAATTACCATTCAGGGATTGGGAATGGTTGGCGTTACCGGCATTTCGGCCCGTTTGTTTGGAGCATTGGCCCGTCAGAATGTAAATGTTATCCTTATTTCGCAGGCTTCTTCTGAAAACTCAATCAGTTTTGCCATTGATTCATCAAGTTCGGCTAAGGCTGAAGCGGCAATTCGTCAGGAGTTCGATCGCGAAATTCAGCTCGATCAGATCAACAAAATTACGATCGAAGACAATCTGGCTATTGTGGCCATTGTGGGCGAGAATATGAAACATGCCACCGGTGTTGCAGGAAAGCTCTTCAACACTATCGGAAAGAATGGTATCAATATTATTGCCATTGCTCAGGGCGCTTCTGAGTTGAATATTTCGTGGGTGGTGAAGGTTTCCGATTTGCGCAAAACGCTGAATGTGGTTCATGAGTCGTTCTTCCTTTCGCAGAATGTTGAACTGAATGTTTTCCTTCTGGGAATTGGTTTGGTTGGTGGCAATCTGCTCGAACAAATCAAACTTCAGCAGCCCAAATTGCTGAGCGAAAAACACCTTAAAATAAAACTTGCGGGCGTTGCCAATTCGAAGAAAATGCTTTTCAACCGCGACGGAATTGATATCGCCACATTTCGCGAAAAACTGTTGAATGAAGGACAGGAATCGAGCCTGGAAAACTTTAAAAATGAAATTATTAAGCTGAATATGTACAACTCCATTTTTGTGGATTGTACTGCAAACGATAAGGCTGCCGGCTTGTATGCCGAATTGCTGAATGCCAACGTATCGATTGTAACCGCCAATAAAGTGGCTGCATCATCGGAATACGAAAATTATGCGCTGCTGAAGAAAATAGCGAAACGGAAAGGAGCCAAATTCCTGTTCGAAACCAATGTTGGTGCAGGTTTACCAATAATTACCACATTGAATGATCTGGTCAATTCGGGCGATACCATTCTGAAAATCGAAGCTGTTTTATCTGGCACGCTTAATTTCATTTTCAATACAATCAGCGAAACAGTTCCTTTAAGTCAGACGATTAAAATGGCTAAAGAACAGGGATATGCCGAGCCCGATCCACGCATTGATTTGAGTGGTGTGGATGTTGCCCGCAAGCTGCTTATTCTGGTCAGGGAATCGGGTTATCAGTTCGACATGAAGGACATCAAAATCAATACGTTCGTTCCTGGTAAGTACTTCGACGGAAGTGTTGATGATTTCTGGAAAAACATTCCGGAGATAGATGCTAAGTTTGAAGCAAACCGAAAGAAACTTGCGGCTTCCGGTCGTTTCTGGCGCTTTGTGGCTAAGTTCGAAAATGGAAAGGCTGAAATCGGACTTCAGGAAATTGGAGCCAACCATCCGTTTGCTGATTTGCAGGGCTCGAACAACCTGGTGATGTTTACCACCGAGCGCTATCACGATTTTCCGATGATTATCAAGGGATACGGGGCTGGTGCTGCAGTGACTGCGGCCGGCGTTTTTGCCGATATCATCCGTGTTTCAAATATTTAATTATGGCTACAGGTCAGGCATCAGGTAACAAGATTTTATGCAGCATGAACTTTATATGCTAAATTAAGTTTTTAATACCTGAAACATGACATTGAATGAAAGTAGAATCTTGAACTCATTACTATGAAATATATAATTGTATTGGGAGATGGCATGGCCGATGAGCCATTGGCTGATTTTGGCGGGAAAACTCCGCTTCAGATGGCCGAAAAACCAGAAATTGACGGTCTGGCAAAAAGAGGCCGGACTGGCTTGCTGAAAACGGTTCCGGAGGATATGCATCCCGGAAGCGAAATCGCTAATATGTCTGTTTTGGGGTACGATGTTCGCTCTGTGTTTGAAGGTCGTGGCGTGCTTGAAGCTGCCAGTATTGGTGTCACACTTGCCGAAGGCGATCTGGCGCTTCGCTGTAACCTGATTTGTCTTGAGAATGGCAATATCAAGAATCATTCGGCAGGGCACATTCCCAATGAGGAATCCTACGAGTTGATTGAATTTCTGAATAAAAAGCTGGGAAATGATATCATTAAGTTTTATCCGGGAGTTTCGTACCGGCATTTGCTGGTCATTAAAGGTGGCAAAAAACAATTGAATTGTACGCCTCCTCACGATGTTCCGGGAAAACCATTCCGTCCATGTTTAATTCAGCCGGAAAACGAAGAATCGGCAGCCACTGCCAAATTGCTGAACTATTTGATTTTGCGTTCGCAGGCGCTGTTGGCGGAGCATCCGGTGAATCTGAAACGAAAAGCTGCAGGAAAAGATACGGCTAACAGCATTTGGCCATGGTCGCCGGGGTACAAACCTCAGATGCCCACTTTAAAAGAACTTTTTGGCATTGAAAAATCAGCAGTTATTTCGGCTGTAGACTTGATTCAGGGTATTGGTGTTTATGCAGGGATGGACGTAATTAAAGTGGAAGGAGCGACCGGATTATACGATACTAATTATGAAGGCAAAGCTCAGGCAACAATCGAAGCTTTGAAAGATCACGATTTGGTGTACCTGCATATTGAAGCCAGCGATGAGGCCGGACATGAAGGTAATGTGGAATTGAAAACCAAAACGATTGGATATCTTGATTCCCGCGTTGTGAAGTATCTGGTTCAGGAAACTGAAAAGATGGCTGAACCGGTAACA
>JAJZSZ010000057.1 GCA_021849365.1 Bacteroidota bacterium
TGAACAGAATGAAAACCAACATACCAATACAAAGGAAAACCAATGCCAATAGAACGGGCGCACTGATGTTACCGGTCATTCGAACCAAAGGTATTGGAGTGAACATGGCCAACGCCGTTCCAATACGTCCGGTTGAGGTATTTAACCCAATAGCCAGAGCCATTTCTTTTCCGCGGAACCAGCGAACAACCGCTTTGTTGGCGGCGATACCAAACATTTCGCAGCCTACCCCGAAAATGGCAAAACCAAGTCCGGCTACCACTGATGATTTGGCGGATGAGGCAATGGCCTGCCAGCCCAGGATATTCAATTCGAACATTCCCTGAACATGTCCTGAGATAGCCCAATATTTAATAGCGGCACCAACCAACATGATTCCGATGGAGAGGATTCCGGTAAAGCGAACACCCATTTTGTCGAGAATCATACCGCTGAACACAAGCATCAATAAAAACACATTAAACCAACCATATCCGCTGGTAAAAAATCCGTAATCGGAGGCCGACCACGATAAATTGGCCTGAAGCCTTTCCTGCAAGGGGGCCATGGCATCGGTTAAGTAATATGCACACATCATGGTAAACGATACCAGTATGAGCACCAGCCATCGGGCAGTTTTGGAATCGCGTAAGGTTGCTTTTATTTCAGTCATATTGAAAAGTGTTTTGTAAATTTTTTGTGCGCTAAATATAAGAAAATATAGTTCAGTGAAACGACGACAAAGTGCATGTAAAAGAAAGTCCCGGAAGAAAACTTCCGGGACTTTTTCATCGATAGTTTGTTTATCTATTTGTTTTCGGTTATGCTTTTAATAGCGCCTGTAGTTGGATAGAATTCCAGTTTGTAATTTCCATCGAGTAAATCTTCGGAAACTGGAGCTACAGTGCCAAATTGTGCAATAGGAGCGCGTGCTCCTGCCAGTTGTTTGCTTCCGTCCAGAATGCGGATTTCGGCCATGCCCGGCATGCGGTAGTAAACACCGCTTTTGCCGGCTTCAGGATTAGTAGAAGTGCTTAAAGTTCCTTGTTTGGAAGCCAGATTTTCATCTTTGGTAACTTCAATTACAATTGGACGACCCGATAAATCAGTTTTCGGCAAAACACCACGGTCTTCGCTGAAACGGAAGAATACTTCTCCTTTAGCTGTTTTTTCGCCAGGAATGTAATCGAAGCTGAACTCGTAAGTCTGTTTCGACGATTTTCCGATGAACAGGGCCAGGTAATTTTCTTCCATTTTACCCAGTTCGTCGCGCATTACTTCAAAGGCTTTTCCATCAGGAAGAGGTTCATCGTCGGCATTGGTCAGCAAAGCAAAGCGCGAGTTCCGGAGATTGAAGATTGTTTCGGCAGCTTCGGCAGCCTTTTGATCCATATTTTTTGAAACCATTTTAAAACTTTTGGTTGAATCGGCAGGCGAGTAGAAACTCCAGATCGACATATCGGTAAAGTTTACACGGTTCTGTAAATCTTTGGTCAGGAACGACTGCGTTTGAATAGCAGTTTCCTGGGTTTTTGCATTAGCATTTATTCCAACTAAAATTCCGGCATCGGTAAGGCTAACCAACTGTGCTGCCGAACCCAGTGCTTTGTGAACCTGGTCTGGATCGGGCTGACTGAATGTTTCCAGACTCATTTCGTCGATGTTCCAGCGATCGGCGTCGGTGGCAGGAGCATTATCGATGCCCAGCATTTTCTGGGCATACATCTGGAACGGTCCATGAACAAAGCTTTCGCGCGTAGCTTTTATATGAATCCGGATACCGGTTTGAGGTAATGAATAAACAACACCTTCAATTGGAAAGGCTGCTCCAGAAGATGCTTTTCGCTTGTCTTCTTTTTGTGCAGTTACAATTGAAACTGAAAAGAGTATCAGTACTAAAGTTAAAATCGAAAATTTCATTGTTTGTTGTTTAAGTTGTTCCCAAATTTATTTTCAACCGAAATTCGGCATGGAATATTTTCCCGAAAATGATCCGGCTGATAAATTAAAAACCCAAAAATAGCCAAAATATTATTCGAGATGCAGAAAAGCTTTGCCTAGATGGTTTATTATGTCGCCTGCAATCAGAGAATATTCGCCACTTTCGGCCGAAGCAAGGTCACCAGCTAGCCCATGCAGGTAAACTCCTATCAGCGCAGCATCTTCGGCTATATATTTCTGAGCCAGCAAACCGAGAATGATGCCGGTTAAAACATCGCCGCTGCCTGCAGTTGCCATTCCAGGATTACCAGTGCTGTTGAAAAATACCTGCCCATCAGGAAAACTAATGCTTGTGTGAGCGCCCTTCAATACAACAATGACATTGTGGTCAGCCGAGAATTGTATTTGTTTTTGAAGCCGTTCATACGAGTTCGTTGAAGGTCCGGCCAATCGCTCAAATTCTTTCGGATGTGGCGTCAATATGGTGTTTTCGGGCAAAAGGCTGTACCATTCCTGATTTTCTGAAAGAATATTCAGCGCATCAGCATCCAGAACAAGTTTCTCAGGTTTGGCCTGAAGCAATGATTTCAACGCTTGTTGTGTTTCGGCTTTTTTATCCAGACCAGGGCCAGCGGCAATAGCTGAGTAAGCTGATAAGTCAGGTAACTCAGAGAAAACCGACTCCGACGGATCGATTGAAATCATAGCTTCGGGTACCGAAATTTGCATGATTTCGTACCCTCGTTGCGGAACATGGCAGGTTAATAACCCGGTTCCGGAACGCAACCCAGCCTTGGAGGCCAGTATGGCAGCGCCCATTTTGCCATAACTTCCGGCAATCAGCAGTGCATGACCATAGGTTCCTTTGTGCGAAAACTTTCTGCGTCTTGTAATCTTTCCTGAAATGAATTCTTTCGTCAGGAAATAGGTGTTACTTTCGGTTTGAGCGATAGCTTCGTGATGCAGTCCGATAGGCAAAACCTTCCATTTGCCAACGAATTGTTCGTTTTCAGGAAATAGAAAACTCAGTTTTGGAAACTGAAAAGTGAGTGTGAAATTCGCCCTGACAATCGCCGATAAATTATTTTGCGAATTGTCTTCGCCAAAAAGTCCGCTCGGTATGTCTATAGAAATGATTGTTGCGCCGGATTGATTGATGTTTTTTACGATTTGCATGGCCAGTCCTTCCAATGGTTTATTCAGGCCTGAACCAAATAATCCATCGATAGCAATTGTTTCAGGGGAAATTTCAGGAATGTCATCTTCCGAATTTATTTTTTTCAGAATTACCTGATTTTGCTCTTCAAGCCTTGCCCAGTTAATGGCCGGATCGCCTTTGAGCTCACGACCAAAATCAGCCAGAAAAACCGTGCAGTTTAATTTGCTCCATGCCAGCATTCGGGCCACAGCTAATGCATCGCCACCATTGTTACCGGGTCCGGCAAAAAAATAAACCGGCTTTTTGCGATCGATATGCTGAACCAGCCAGTCGGCCACCTTAAACGACGCCCGTTCCATCAGGTCGATAGAAGCGATTGGTTCCAGTTTCATGGTTTGCTGGTCAATTCCGGCAATTTGCGCGCATGTGAAAAGTTTCATGGCAACTAAGTTTAACTCAAAAGTACAAAGTTTCAGGCTAAAAATCCTGTTTGCCAATTCATTCGGCAACTAATTTATTGAGGTTGTGCGCTTATTTTTCGCATCAACTGATAATAGTCAAATTTTAATCTTTAAAAACTTAATTATATTTGTCAGTATTGCAAAAACTTACAACGAGTATTCATTCACTAAAACAATTTAATTATGCTGAAAGGACATCCCAAAGGGCTTATTGTGGCATTTTTTGCCAACATGGGCGAACGCTTTGGTTTTTACACCATGATGGCCATTCTGGTTCTGTTTCTACAGGTCAGGTTTGGTTTGACTGAAGAGGCTGCCGGCGACATTTACAGCTGGTTCTACTTTGGTATTTATGCTTTAGCCCTGGTTGGAGGGATATTGGCCGATTACACTAAAAAGTATAAACTGGTTATTTTCTTTGGGATAGCCATTATGCTTGCTGGTTATCTGATGCTGGCCATACCCAAAATGTCGCTGACAATTACCGTAATCAGTTTGTTCGTAATTGCTTTTGGTAATGGTTTGTTTAAAGGGAACCTGCAGGCTGTTGTTGGTCAGTTGTATGATGATCCGCAATACTCCAAGCTTCGCGATTCAGCATTTATGATCTTCTATATGGGTATTAACGTGGGTGCATTTTTCGCCCCGTTTGCTGCTACCGGAATTCGTAACTGGTGGTTAAAAACCAACGGATTCCTGCACGACGGAAGTCTTCCGGCGCTTTGCCACCAATACATCAATGGAACAATGACCGATTCGACCCAGTTTGCTGAGCTGGCCTCGAAAGCCAATGTGGCCGGACCAGTGACCGATTTGGGCGCTTTTGCACACAGTTACCTTGATGTTTTCTCACGCGGATATAATTATGCTTTCGGGATTGCTGCCGGAGCCATGATCATTTCAATGGTTGTTTACCTGTTGTTCCAGCGTTTGCTTCCGAATAAAGAAAAACAGGTTCCTTCCAAAAAGGAAACTGCTGAATCAACTCAAACCAAATCTCTGACTAATCCAATGTCAATTATTTTTGCTTTGGGTGCTGCTGCAATCGTTACTATTGTTGCCGGTTTGGCCTTTAAAAACTTTGCAACCGGTGGAGCTTTTGGCTTGTTTGCAGCTTTTGTAACCTGGATTATCATGATTTCGGATAAGGAAGAAAAACCAAAGGTTACTTCACTGATTCTGGTATTCTTTGTGGTTATTTTCTTCTGGATGTCGTTCCACCAAAACGGATTAACACTTACTTTCTTTGCCCGCGACTATATTGTGAAAGAAGTTGGTCCATTCACATTCCTTCTTTTCAACATGTGGTCAATTCTGGCCGTAATTACGGCCATCGCTGGTTTATTTGTAATGATTGGTAAAGAAAAAACTTCATCAACGCGTCTGATCGGTGGTGCCATGACTTTGATCGGTGGTGGTGCTTCGTATTATTTTATGAGTGGCAACGGCGATTCAAATGCTATCGCTCCTGAAGTTTTCCAGTCGTTTAATCCACTGTTCATTGTTGCGTTAACTACTTTGGTGATGGGAATTTTTGCCATGCTGAATAAAGCCGGGAAGGAACCATCAACTCCGAAAAAAATCGGTATTGGGATGATTATCGCCGCTGCAGGTTTTACTTTAGTCTTAGTTGCCTCCATGGGGCTTATTTCGCCACATACTTTGGCTGGACAGCCTGTTCCTGATTCATCACGAGTTTCGCCTTACTGGCTGGTAAACAGCTATCTCATTCTAACCGTTGCTGAGTTGTTCCTAAGTCCGATGGGACTTTCATTTGTATCGAAAGTTGCTCCACAGCGTTTCCAGGGACTGATGCAGGGCGGTTGGCTTTTGGCTACTGCAGTTGGTAATAAGCTGCTGTTTGTGGGCAGTTTCTTCTGGGGAAAACTTGAATTGTGGGAACTGTGGCTCATTTTCATTGCCTGTTGTCTGGTTTCAGCTGCTTTTATTTTCTCAATCATGAAAAAGCTGGAGGCTGCCACCAAATAATGATGAGTTTTTTTAATGTAGATTTGATTCTGAAATCGAAGATTCAGGAATAAAAAATATACTTTTGAAGGAGTGGTAATCGCCACTCCTTTTTTATGTATTTAAAAGTGCAGAAAATCAGTTATGCAGGCTAAGTTTTTCAAAATATGGTATTTTTTTTCAATCCTTTTGGCTTCAGTTTCATGCACGGTTCATCCGGCAAAAGACAATCCGCCAAATTTTCAGCCATTTTTTGAAGAGTACGGTGTAAAAGGATGTTTCCTGCTTTACGACCTGAAAAACGATATCTACCAAATTTATAACTCGAACCGTTGCGAACAAGGTTTTTTACCAGCGTCAACTTTTAAGATTCTGAATTCGCTGATTGGACTTGAAACGGGTGTAATTACCGATGAAAATATGGTTATCCCGTGGGACGGCGAAACCCGCACGGTGGAAGAATGGAACCGCGATCACACGTTTGCATCAGCCATTCAGTATTCGGTGGTACCGTATTTTCAGGAGGTTGCCCGGAGAATTGGACCCGATCGAATGAAGGAATATGTAGAGGATGCCGACTTTGGCAAAATGGATATCTCGAAAGAGACCATTGACAAATTCTGGCTTTGGGGAAATTCTCGCATTACACCTTGGGAAGAGATGAATTTTATCCTTCATTTTTACACCAACAAATTGCCTTTTACCCAGGCAAATATCGATTTGGTTAAAAAGCTGATTGTGCTAAAAAAGACCGACAAATATACTTTCAGCGGAAAGACCGGAATGACTGTTCAGGATGGAAAAAATATTGGCTGGCTGGTTGGTTATCTCGAAGAAGGTGACAATACCTGGATTTATGTTTGTAATGTTGAATCGGGATTGGATAATACCGATAAGTTTAAAGAGAGTCGGCGGGGTGTCGTCGAAAAGGTTTTCCGTTCGATGGGCTTGATGGAAGAGTAAATTGTTTCGGTATATGAGTTGCGAGTTACGTGTACATTAAGAGCCCGCAACCCGCAACTTTTTCAGCTAACTGCAACTTTCTTATCGTTTCACTTCAACAAGAGCACCGTCAATTATTTTCACTACAACATCTTCATCAAGTAACGTTGTGATGTCGCCCAGATTGGAGGCATCGCCTTCAGCAACTTTCCGGAGGATGCGCCGCATAATTTTCCCTGAACGGGTTTTTGGCAGCCCGGGAACCAGCTGAATCAGATCGGGCCTTGCAAACGGGCCAATCATGTTGGTTACCGCCATTTTGATACTTTTCCGGATACCTTCTTCACCGCCGGTTGAAAGTTCACCGCAAACCACAAACGCATAAATACCCTGTCCTTTAATCGGGTGAGGATAACCAACCACGGCAGATTCGTTGACTAAAGGGTGGGCATTAATAGCGTTTTCGATTTCGGCGGTTCCCAAACGGTGCCCAGAAACGTTGATTACATCATCCACACGGCCCAAAATGCGGTAATAACCATCTTCGTCACGCTGAACGCCGTCGCCGGTAAAATATAAATTCCTGAATGACGAAAAATACGTTTGCCTGAATCGTTCATGATCGCCCCATATCGTTCGGGCCATTCCGGGCCATGGAAATTTGATACACAAATTGCCTTTCACACTGTTGCCATGCAGTTCCTTCCCTTCAGCATCAACAATTATGGGTTGAATACCGGGTAGTGGGAGCGTAGCGAACGAAGGTTTGGTGGGAATAATTCCGGGAAGCGGACTGATCATCACACCGCCGGTCTCGGTTTGCCACCAGGTATCCACAATGGGACAGCGATTACGTCCAATGTGGTCATGGTACCAGTGCCAGGCTTCTTCATTGATGGGTTCTCCAACGGTTCCCAGTACTTTCAGCGACGACAAATCTTTGCTGATCACAAAATCGTTGCCCATGGCGAGCAGTGAACGAATGGCAGTTGGAGCGGTGTAAAACTGGTTGACTTTGTATTTATCTACAATGTCCCAAAACCGTCCGGCGTCGGGCCAGGTCGGAACGCCCTCGAACATTAGCGTTTGCGCGCCATTCAGCAATGGGCCGTAAACAATGTAGGAGTGCCCGGTAATCCAGCCAATATCGGCCGTACAGAAATAAATATCGCCTGCATTGTACTGAAATACATTTTTGAATGTATAGGCCGAATAAATCATATACCCAGCGGTGGTATGCACAATCCCCTTCGGTTTACCGGTCGAGCCTGAAGTATAAAGAATAAACAAAACATCCTCAGCATCCATCTCTTCGGCTTCGCATTCTTCCGATTGTCCCTGAATGGCATCGTGCCACCAGATGTCGCGTCCGGGAACCATGTTTACCGGAAGTTTTGTTCGTTGATAAACCACAACCGTTTGTTTGACAGGACAACTTTCCAGCGCCTCATCCACAATATTCTTAAGCGGGGTAATCTTTTCTCCACGGAAACCGCCGTCTGCAGTCAGCACAATTTTTGATTCGGCATCGTTAATTCGATCGGCTAATGAAGCAGCCGAGAAGCCCGCAAAAACCACCGAATGAATGGCCCCAATCCGGGCACAGGCCAGCATGGCGATCGTCAGTTCAGGAATCATTGGCATATAAATGGCAACACGGTCGCCTTTTTTAACGCCTAAATTCCGAAGTGTGTTGGCGAAGCGATTTACTTCGATAAAAAGTTCGGTGTAAGTTATTGTACGGCCCGGTTCGTCAGGATTATTGGGCTCCCAAATAATGGCCGGTTGATTGCCAATGGTGTATAAATTCTTTTCAAAAATATTTTCGGTAATATTCAGTTTTGCTCCCGAGAACCATTTTACAGAAGGGCCTTCAAATTCCCATTCCAGAATGTTATCGTAACGTTTTCGCCAGTAAAAACTTTCGGCAGCTTCGTTCCAGAATGATTCCGGGCTGGCCAAACTTTTTTGATACTCATGGATATATCCGCCTAAACTGTGAATTTTTGGTACCATTGTTAATTTAATTAGGGTTTAATAAAGACTTGCGTGTCTGAAATAACCCTAAAACAAGCAAGGGGAGATTTAGTTGAAAAACAGGGTGTTGAATTTCGGTTAACTTGTAAGGTTACTTGTGATATGTGCCTGAAAGTAGCGGGAAACACAGATGGGTTGTAAGGAGAGTTATATCGCGAAATGTTGAAAAAATCCAATATTATGAAACAAGGTCATTTATTTTCATATTTACTTGTAATTTTAGACCTTCATTGAAATTGAATTATAAACAAGATCAGGATGATGAAATTGCCGGTATTATACAACAGAATTAGCAAGAGTATTGAACAGGAAAATACCTATAAAATTGATGGTTTGTCATTCTTATACGGTACCAAATTGGGAAAGGCTCTTACGGGTTCAGTAATCAATAAACGAATAATATCAAATTTATACGGGCAATTAGTCAAAAGCAGAAACAGCTTAAAACAGATTCCTAAGTTCATTGAGCATTATGCCATAAATACCGACGAAATAAAACGACCGCTCAATTCATTCCGAAGTTTTAACGACTTTTTTATCCGGGAATTAAAGGAAGGATCACGTCCGATTGATACCGTCGAGGAGCATCTGATTTCTCCGGCCGATTCGCGTCTGTTTGTTTTCGATCTTTCGAAAAGCAAAAGCCTTCCTGTTAAAGGATATTGGTATAACCTGAATGAATTGATCAAAGATAAAAAGCTGGTGCACGAATATACCGATGGCTGGTGTTTTATTTATCGCCTGGCTTCATCTGACTATCACCGCTATTGTTACATTGATCATGGCCATCAGGAAAAAGTTAAACGTCTTCGCGGAGTGCTACATTCGGTTCATCCAATGGCCTTGTCGGTTACCAATTCGCTGATCGCTAAAAACTACCGCGAGTTAACCATTATGCACACCAACAGCTTTGGCGATGTACTGCAACTTGAGGTGGGCGCTTTGTTTGTTGGAAAAATCATTCAGCATCATAAACAACCCTACGCCTTTGTTCGGGGCGAAGAAAAAGGATATTTCGAATTTGGCGGTTCAACCATTATCCAGTTGTTCAAAAAGGGAACCGTGCAAATTGATGCTGACATTGTTGAATATTCAGAAAAAGGCATTGAAACCATGGTTAAAATGGGCGAAAAAGTGGGTGTGAAAATTTAATCGCCGACATTGTCTGTCAGTTTTGTTTCAATTCTTAACCTGAATTTCTTTTGCCAAATCATTTCTCCTGAATGCAGTACAGGCTTTTGTCGGTACGCAGCAGAATCTGATTACGGAGTATGGCCGGAGTGGCAAATACTTCACCCGGAAGCTTATTTTCTGTCACGATATTCAGGTTTTTCCCAGCTTTTAATACGGTGGTTTCTCCTTTCCCTGAAACAAAATAAATCATTCCATTGGCATATACCGGCGATGCATAGTGCTTGGTTTTCATCTTCTGCGTGTAAACATCCTTACCGGTTTTGGCATCCAGGCACAACAAATTGTTCTGCGTATCCACCATGTAAATCAGTCCGTTTTTCACGACGGGCGTGAGCAGCTGAAGTACCGGGATTTTGTGCCGCCAAACAATATTCGATTGGGCAATGTCGCCCTTTCCATCGGGATTTACGGCAATAATTTCGGTGTATTTTTCACCAGTGGGCGAATCCACAAATCTCGGAATAAAATATACCAGCCCGTTTTCGTAAACCGGCATGGCAATGGTCGAATCGGTTCCCTGAATCACATGCCAGATTTCTTTTCCGGTTTCCGGATCGAGTGCCTGGCAAATTGCCGACCCATTCGAAATGAGCTGATTCTTTCCGTTTACATTGACAATGATTGGTGTGATGTATGCTTTTTTGCCAATAGGTGCTAATGGTTCGTAAACTTTGGCCGGTCGTTCGGTCTTCCAGACGGTTTTCCCGGTTCTTTTATCGAGAGCAACAATGTATTGCTCATCAACTCCTTCGAGGTGCAGAATGAGCAGTCCTTTATAAATAATGGGTGACGATCCCGGGCCTTGCACATGGTTGCAATTCAAATCAGTACGTTTCCAAACAATTTTACCATCAGCAGTACTGACACAGGCAGTACCAAACGTGCCAAAATGCAGGTAGGCAAATCCTTTTTCGAGGCACGGTGTTGGTGTTGCATATGTATTTATTGAGTGTTTGGCCTGAACAGAATCGGGTGTAAAAAGGAGAATGTTAAAAAGAACTTTACCCGTATTGAAATCGAGACATAAACCATTCATTTTTTTACCATCATCGGTAGCCGAAGTTAGCCAAATCTGATTGTCGAGCACTACGGGCGACGACCATCCTTTCCCATCCAGATCTGTTTTCCAGCGAATATTGTTGGTTTCGCTCCATGTTGTTGGCGGATTGGCCGATTCGGAGATGGCATTCAGATTTAATCCACGAAAATGAGTCCAGTTTTGTAGTTGCGCCTGAACAGCTACAGAAAAAAGTAAGCTAATAATTTGTAAAACTCGAAACTTCATTCAGGTTCTGTTTTTGCCAGTTTATTTTCCCGGTGCTGAAAATCCCGATAGCTTATTGTCGATAATCAATATCCAGTCGTTTCCGCGGCCTCCGGTTTCAGGCTTGAAGTCTTCCTTCTCAATGTTGGTAGTTTCTTTCAGTTTTTTTGCCTCTCCGGTCCGCGGGTTGAACCACCAGATTACCGATTCTTTCCATCCGAGTTTCCCCAAATCTACAGAGGCAGCCCAACCGGTCGGGATATAAATGAAAGCGTAATTTTTGCCTTTGGTTGCTACAATGTAGTCAGTTTCGGGCATGTATTCATTGCTAACCAGCTCCTGGAAAGGTATGCGTTCGGTCATCGGGCGGCTTTCCATCAGGCGGCGAACATTCAGCATATCGGTTGCTCCGGGGAGATCGAGATCATCGTACCAGGTGTGTCGGGCAAAACCTACTGGCTGGCGGTCAGGTGTTAGCATTTGCCATATGGCGTGGCATCCGTAAGTGTGACCAAATCCTCCTGAAAACAGGTTCCAGTATGCAGCCTGACGTACATCGGCCTCGTCGAACCAGCCTAGTATTTCGGGTTTCCAGTCGTGCGGATGATCTTCGTACCGAGGTTCTCCGTCAAAAGTTGGCTTCACGGGTTGAAGCTGATAGTCAGGAATCATGAACTTTTTGTATGCGGCATACGAACGCTCTCCATGACCGGTTTGCATCATATTAAAATCGAGCCAGTCCTGATTTTGAAACCAACGGGACGAACTCGATGCTCCAGATGGGTGGTAAGTCATCAGGTGGTTTTTATCGACAGATTTGATTCCGTTTGCCAGTGCGTTCCAAACCTCAAAATTGGCGCCTCCGCCTGATCGGTCGCCTCCGTTAATCCAGATGATGTTCGGAAAATCTTTGTACCGGTTGCCAATCCACTTTCCGTAGTTAAATGCATTCTCTTTATTGAAAATAACCGGACCAACGCCCCATTGCTTGTCCACTTTATCGCCCCAGGTTGGCAGCAAGCCAATAAGCATTCCTTTTTCCTGCGCTTTACGGATAACCCAATCCACATGGGCAAAGTATTTTTCATTTGGCCTGGCGGGATCGTTGTCAATCAGTGGTTTTTCGCCTTCCATGTTGGGAATATTCAACCCGTCGAGCTCGGCAAGTGCAACGGCCTGAATAACAGTAAAACCTTTCTCGCGGCGGTTTTCGAGGTATCTTTCGGCATCCGCTTTGGTTAAACGATGAAACAATTCCCATGCGGTATCGCCAAGGTAAAAGAAGGGCTTCCCATTTTCAAACTCGAGGTAACGGTGGTTGGCTGAAACTTTCAGTTTGCCGTTTTTTAAATCAACAGAAGGTCCATTCCATTTTACTTCCTGTGCATTGACGATGAGAAAAGAAGAAATTAAAATCAGAAAAGTTAGAATTTTCATAGGGTTAGGTTTGGTTTGTTCTATCAAAAATAGGGTTTCTGCGTATCTTTGATATCATCCGTTCAGTATTTTTCAAACATACCTTGAATTAATAGATTATCATGGGAAAGACTGCTTTGGTTATAGGTGCTACCGGACTGGTAGGTGAGCAACTGGTTTTGCAGTTGCTTGAGCATCCTGAATTTGAAAAAGTTGTGGTTTTTGGCCGCCGGAAGTCGGGGTTGAATCATCCGAAACTGGAGGAAAGACTGATCGATTTTGATCGGCCTGAAAGCTGGGCCGCATTGGTTAAAGGCGATGTTTTGTTTTCAACACTTGGAACTACTATAAAAACGGCTAAAACCAAAGCAAATCAGTATCGTGTAGATTTTACTTACCAGTATGAATTTGCAAAGGCAGCATCACAAAACGGTGTTCCGGTTTATGTTTTGGTTTCATCGCTTGGGGCCGATTCCAAATCATCGGTATTCTATTCACGCATGAAAGGTGAACTGGATGAGGCAGTTTCCAGGCTTCCATTTCAGAAAACGATCATCGTAAGGCCATCGATACTGGATGGAAACCGAAAAGAAAAACGTCCTGCTGAAAAAGTTAGTTTGGCTATTATGCGTGCTCTAACCAAAGTTATTCTGAAAAAATATCGACCAACTCCGGTTGATTTGCTGGCTTCACAAATGATTCGTCATTCGCTTGAAGAGAAAAGCGGATACCAGATTATTGAAGCCTCCGAAATCAATTGATGTTAATTTAATCAACCAAAACAGGTTTTGTTCGTTTACATGTGAAACAATAAATTCATAAATAAACATGTACACCGGATTTTTACATTTACACGATACCCTGCGCTGGCTGTTATTGCTCAGCCTGGTAACTACATTGGTCAAATACCTGATTGGTTGGTTTGGTAACCAGCACTGGAAAAAAACGGACAACCTGATGGGCATTGTTTTTACATCGCTGATGGATATTCAGTTGCTTACAGGATTGGTTTTATACTTCTTTTTGAGCCCGATAACCAAACTGGCACTGAGTGATTTCGGTTCTGCAATGAAAAATGCTGATTTACGTTTTTACGCTGTCGAACACATTTTTATGATGCTGATTGCTGTAGTTTTGGTGCATATTGGAAGGGCAAAATCGAAGAAGGCAATAGCCGACCATGCCAAGTTCAGGATCGCAACTATTTTTTACGGGCTGTCGCTTTTGATAATGTTGGCAGCTATTCCGTGGAGCAGATTATAATAAGCCATATTTGTAACTCAGGCGCCAGAATTGATCAATTCAATTCTGGCGATTTTTTTTGCCTTTTTCTGAACCTTTTGTTTTTCGCGTGTACAGAGTAGAAAAACAAAATGATATTTCAGAAAAAACAATATATCACATTGATCCTCATTCTCAGTTTGCTAATTTTGGGATTCATCCTGATGAGTGGCGGTGGGTCGAACGATCCGAATGTTTTCAACGAAGGAATGTTCAGCTTCAGGCGGATAACGCTGGCCCCCCTTTTGGTTGTCGGATCGTACATTGCTTTGATTTGGCTAATACTTAAAAAACCGGCGTCTTGATTTTCCGGAGAAAAAATAAAATACAAACCGATAATGAGCTGATGCAGCTGATTGTTTTAGGTGATCAGTCGGCATTTGCCGAATTGTACCACCGGTATAAGGACCGGATGTATTACTATTTTTATCGGATGCTGGGCAATTCGTCGGAGCAGGCCAACGACTTTTTACAGGAACTCTTCATGAAACTGATAGAGAAACCTGAAAGTTTCAATCCGAAATTTTCGTTTCCGACATGGTTGTATTCAGTGGCCAACAATATGTGCAAAAACGAATACCGCCGCAGGGAAATACGGAAGGAATACCAGGCTGCTGAAGCACAACAACCCCAACTCGATTACCCCGATGATACAACCATTGAGCCGGAACAACTAATTGAAAAGATTTTTGCAACGCTCGACCAGCTTGGCGAAGAACACCGATCAGCTTTTTTACTTCGTTACCGCGAAGGTTTCTCGTTAAAAGATGTGTCCGAAATTCTGGAACTTCCTGAGGGAACGGTGAAGTCGCGCCTGTTTTATGCCAGAAAAGTGCTGGCCGAGAAACTGAATTATTTAAAAGATGAAGTTGAATTTTAATAACGAATACCATGACTAAAAGAAATTCAGACGAAATATTTGCTCAATTACTGCAAAACGACCGTATTGGCAAACCAGATCGGGCAATTGAAGATCGGTTGATGTATTCGTACATGCTGAAGTCGGGAAAATCGAAGGTCAGGCAAAATTCGTTTGCTTCATTTTTCGGTTGGATGTTCTCAGGACAAGGGCTTGGTGTGAAAATAGCAACAATCTCGCTGGTCGTTTTCTTCTCGGCAATAAATACCCAGTATTTCTTCGACGGTGGAAAAATTGGAGCCAGCGATTCGATATACAGTCAGCGTACTTTGGTTGCCGATAGTGCTCACTTCATCCAGCTGGTCGATTCGCTGCGAGTTGATAGCCTGAATTAATTATTTCGGAAAAATCACTAAATTTAAAGGTTTCGCGGCTGCCTGGAAGGGCATCCTTTTGATCAACCTAAACCTTTGAATGTGATAAATATATCATCTGGCATATATCCGGATATTATCCAATTGCTGAAACAATGGCCCGAATGTGTTTTAGCTACTGTTGTTCATACAGAGGGCTCTACTCCGCAGAAGTCCGGAAGTTCGGCTCTTATTGGCTCTTCGGGGCTTATTGCCGGAACAATTGGGGGCGGAAAAACCGAGTTTAAAGTTATTGAAGAGGCTAAACTACGGCTTCAGACAAAGAAATCAGGAATGTTTACCTTCGAGTTACGCGGCGATATTGCCAGTGGAAGCGAGTCGATTTGTGGCGGAAGCATGATTATCCTGATAGATGCCACTCCTGAAAGGCATTTGCCTGTTTTTACCCGGTTGAAAAATAGCCTGGATCAGAGGCAAGGCGGTGTATTACTTACCCTGGCCGATGCATCTGATTCGGGCGATGTAAAAATTGTCAGGCAATGGATTGCCGAAGAAAATCAAACACTTGAACAGGAACTAAAGAATTTGCGTCCGGCGGTTTCAGAGATGTTACAGAATGTTCATGCCGAATCGGTTCGCACAATCCCTTTCAATGGAATGGAAACATTGGCCAAAGGGTGCGGGCTGATTGAACGGATTGTTCCAAATCCATCGCTGATCATTGCCGGTGCCGGTCATGTTGGTCAGGCTCTGGCTCATTTGGGAAAGTTCCTCGGATTCTCGGTAACGGTTTGGGATGACCGTCCTGAATATGCCGATCCGCTGAAAATTGCCGATGCCGATGTGGTGCTAACAGGCCCAATGGAAGAATCGCTCTCTAAAATCTCGATTCAAAATGACTGTTATGTGGTTATCGTAACGCGCGGACATAAAACTGATGGAGAAGTTTTACGACAGGTTATTGGTTCGGATGCTGCATACATTGGGATGATGGGCAGCAAAGCAAAAATTGCAAAGATGAAGACTTCATTTTTTGAAAACGGATGGGCAACACCCGTGCAATGGAGCCGCATTCATACGCCAGTGGGGCTTGATATTGGTGGCCAAACGGTTGAGGAAATAGCAATCAGTATCGCTGCCGAGCTGGTAAAAATCAGGAACCATAAAACTATTGGTAATGAATGATGTTTGGGCCATCGTTTTGGCGGCAGGAATGTCAACCCGGATGGGAATACAAAAACTGCTTCTGCCTTTTGATGGAATGACCATTATTGAAAAGGTGATTGCGAATATTCTCGGTTCAGGAATAGAAAATATTCTGGTGGTGTTGGGAGCCGATCATGAAGAAGTTGCTGAGGCACTGGAGTTTTGGCCTGTTCAAACCATATGGAACGAAAATTTTCGGGAAGGAATGCATACTTCGGTGATGACCGCCGTATATGCTTTACCAGCCGGGGCAAAAGCAGCTTTGATTTTTTTGGGAGATCAGCCCTTAATTCCTGAAAGTGCAGTTCGAAAGGTAGTTGAGGCATGGCAAAATTCAGGAAAGGGAATTGTGATTCCTTTATATGAAGCCAAACGCGGACATCCGCCCCTGTATGATTTGAAGCTTCGGAACGAATTGCAGCATCTTGATCCATCGGTTGGATTGCGGTCGGTAGCTCAAAAGTTTCCGGAGGAAATAGAAGAAGTGGAGACCGGATGTCCCGGAATCTTGAAGGATATCGATACTCGGGATGAATATTTGAGGGAATTGAAATACTCACAAACTAATAAAACCAAAAATGGCTGAAACAATTCAATTTGAACTGAACGGAAAGAAGGTGGAAATGCCACTTGAAAAAGGACAGACATTGCTCTGGGCCCTCCGGACACATTTCAAACTAACCGGAACTAAGTATGGTTGCGGCGAAGGTTACTGTGGCGCCTGCACGGTGCTGATGAACAATGAGGCTGTTCGCTCGTGCGGAATACGCATGGAAGAAGTGGCCGGTAAGAAAATTACTACCATCGAAGGTCTGGCGAAAAACGGCGAATTACATCCTGTGCAACAGGCTTTTGTCGACCACGATGCCCTTCAATGTGGCTACTGCACTCCCGGCATGATTATGAATGCCGTAGGATTACTGGCAAAAACACCTCATCCTACCCGCGAACAAATTGTTGAAGGTATGGAAGATAACCTTTGTCGTTGCGGAGCTCACGTGCGGATTATTGATGCCATTGAATCAGCTGCCAAAGCCATGTAGTTTAACCTGATAAATCTGAAAAAATGAAAAACGAAAAATATTATCGGGATGAAGTGCCGGAGAATAATCCAACTTTTGAAGTTGATCGGCGAGACTTTATGAAACTGCTTGGCGGAGGCTTATTTATTTATTTTCAATTGGGCGATTTTCTGAGAGGCGTGTCTGCCGAAGCCGAGCAACGACGCTCGGTTCCGACAGACTACAATGCTTTTATTCACATTGCCGAAGATGGGAAAGTGACCTGCCTAATAGGTAAAATTGAAATGGGACAGGGGATTATCACCTCTTTCCCGCAAATGGTTGCCGACGAACTTGATACGCCATTGAAAAGCATAAAAATGGTGATGGGCGATACCGAATTATGCCCATACGACGCCGGAAC
>JAJZSZ010000058.1 GCA_021849365.1 Bacteroidota bacterium
CGAAATGGTTTTGTCGCCATTTTGAACTTTAACTGTAGTCAGCGAAATATCCACAACCGTACCGTTTGCATTGTGTTTGGGCACTTCGATCCAGTCGCCGGGTTTGAGCATATTGTTTGCTGAAAGTTGAATAGAGGCGACCAAACCCAAAATTGGATCTTTAAATACCAACAAGAGAACAGCAGCAAACGCTGTAAGTCCGGTCATTAAACCCAGCGGCGATTTTTTAAAGATGAATGCAATGATAAAAATCGCTGCTACAAAGTAAACCAGGATCATAATGAGCTGAATGTATCCTTTAATTGAACGACTTGCAGCATAGGGGGTTGTAAGGTAAATGTCGTTCGCAGCTTTTAGCGTTCCTGAAACTACTTTGACAAAGATTATAACAAAATAAATGTTGGTAAATGTGGTTAGCAGGCTGGTAACTTCCTGTATTTCAGAGAAATTACATGAATAATAGAAAACCATTGCAGAAGCAAGATGTGATAATGCCTGGAAAACTTTATGTTTAAGCAGGTAATCGTCCCAATCGGTTTTCGATTTTTCTACAAGCCTGTGTATGATTTTAATGACTATCCATTTGGTAATCCAGTGAACTATTGCAGCTACTACGATAATAGCCAGAATGGTCACCATTACCGCTGACAGTTTGGCGTACATTTCCAGAAAATTAAAATCCAGAAATATCTGATTTAATAGTGCGTAAAGTGATTTCATTGATTATTAGTGAAATACAGATTATAACAATATAATATGGTGCAAAAATAGAAAATCTTTGCTCTTTCAAAACGATGGTGCGTGGTTTTGGAGCTGATTATCAGAATTTACCAATTCGTTGAAGAGTGGCGTTACTCGCTGAATTTCTGCCGGTTCTGTTTTGTTTCCGATTTCAATCGCTTTTGGGTTAATCGTTTCTCCACCGAACTTTGTGTTGGCCTTGTTTTCTTTCGGGGTTTTACCGGAGTTAAAGCTTTTGTAAGAAGCTGATCCAATTTTTGGATGGCGTCTTCCTTGTTCGAAAGTTGTGACCGATCTTTTTGCGACACCACGCTCAATATACCTTCGTCGTTAATCTTTGAGGCTAGTTTTAAACAAATTATATCCTTTTGTTCCTGGGTTAGAAGTACTGAATTCCGGACATCGAACCGAAGCTCAACTTTTGAATTAACTTTGTTTACATTCTGCCCTCCGGGACCGCTGCTCCTGGAAGTAAAAAACTGAAATTCGCCCGACAAATCAGGAATACTGATTGCAAGATCACTCATGATGAGTTGATTTTAGTTCGGGATCTAATTTTTCCCTGCGTTTACGCATCGGTTTGTTGGCGTAATAATAAGCAACCCGTTCAATCGCTTTTCTGATACTTACATTGATCGGATTGTAATCGTTTGCCAGTAACGGATCAATTGAATAAATCTGGTAATAGAAATCGGTAACCTCGGGGATAAACATCGATCTTGTATTGATTAGCTCCGAGGCTCTTTTAAATTCTTCAGGATACTCTTTTTTGATGTGCGAGCAAGTATAAACCGATAATTTCGAGTTTTTGTCGTGAACTGCAGAGAACCCAAAGAGTCGGCATATTAACCCCCGGTATTCATATACTGAGCATCCGGCGGTTTCTCCTGGTACCTGGCTTTTGGCAAGATTTATACAGTGTTCCGGTTCGATTTCCAGCAAATCGAGTGCTGCTTCGTGCAGGTTATTTGAAACCAGGTGATATGCCAGCGGCAAAAATTCAAGAACATTGGCTTCCAGTCCTTTTTTAAGGCAACATAAGTTGCAGTTTGTGAGGCATTTCAGATTAGATTGCTGGCCAAATTTTCTGGTGTCTTTATCCAGTTGTTTAAAAACCCGTTCAACTTTTCTGATTTTTTCAAGCATAAATCAACGTTGTGTAAAAAGCGCACCAAATTTAGTCGAATTGTTGTTTGTTTATCCTATTGTTTCAAAAGAATATAAGGCCAGTTTTTTGTGTCGCACAACAGAAAATATGGTCACTGCTAGGGACCCCATGGCGATTGATGGTTGGTAACACTTACCCGAGTTTCTATTTTGAAATTCTTTGAAACCTTATACTGCATATACATGGAAGCTCCTTTGGTGCTCATGTTTTGTATTGCCGGATTCATTTGTGGCTGATCGAAAATGGTTTGTGCACCGAAACTGTTGCCACCAAAGGAAAACCGATTGTTCAGCCTGTATTCAGCCTGGTTAAATACAACTCCGTTGGCATAGAAAGGCGAAAGCCCAAACCGGTAGGTATAGGTCTCGGAAGTTATATTTGACTGATTGAAATATTTCTTAAAATCCAGATTTTTAATGAAGTTGGGGAGAAGTGGCTGGCTGAACAGTGAATGATCCAATAAGTTAAATGTTCCTTCAGAAAACGAACTTTTGAGTAACAGTGGGGCCTCAGGCATCAATTCCCTGACATCAGTACTATGAATTGTTTGAGGAATACTGTCAGGAATAATTTTCTCCTGAGCTGAAGCAAAAGCCACAGCGCAAGAGAAAATCAGTAATGAGAATAGCCGCTTCATTCAAATATCGGGGTTAAAACAATTTGATGCCTAAACTGAGCACAAAGGTGCCATTTTTCGAATCAAGTCCTTCGTAAAAATTTCTGCTGTACGACTCCATACGCGCATCGAAAGTCAGGAACAGAAAATCGACACCGGCGCCATATTGCCAGCCCAGTAAACTGTTTTTAAGGTTGTCTTCGGTTAGCTGGCCTTTCACGCTTTTATCAGTGAGGAAAGAAACCACTGGACCTGCCATAATTCTCAGGTTCAGTGCTTTCTGGTCGATAAGTTTAATCCCAACTAAAGCCGGAACGTCAACTGTTTTGAGGTCGAACGAGTTTACCGTTGAAAGGTTCACCTTGTCGATGTATTCACCTCCTTTGGAATTATAATAGGCTTCGGGCTGAATGTATAAGCGTCCCAGATTCAGACGCGCAAAAGCACCAAATGAATAGTTGTTAATGGTCTGCGGATTGTAATCTGCAACATCAGTCGAGATTTTTGAGTTGTTGAGCCCTGCTTTTAAACCGGCATCAAAAAATCCCTGAGCCTTGCCTGTCAGTGCCAGCAAGACGATCATCACAAAAACTGTAATTTTTTTCATGGCTGTCAAATTTTTTTATTAAACGATTATTCGGGTTTGTTTATTACTGACAATTTTTGTGCCTAAGGGTTGCATTTTGCAGCGACATTAGAGCGATCCCCGAACAATCAGTTGGGTTGGAATAACCTTGTTTACCCTTTCTTTATTGACAATGAAGTTGGCACAGTCTTTTCCCATGCGGACAAAATCGGTTGAAATTACCGTGATTCCGGAGCCAACAATTTCCTTCATAGGTGAATCATTATAAGAAATTATGCCTACATCTTTACCAATTTGATAAGCATTTTTCTTGCAATCTTTCACAATCTTCACCAGATCGGAGTCTTTAATGACCAGGTAAACTTGTCCGGGCTGAACTTCGCGGTCATTGATATTCTCCAGAACATTGTGTTTAAGTTGATGATCGGTGCAAAAACGGTTGAATGCATCGATAGTTTCGATGGGGTGTGGAGTATCTTTCGGAAAAATGAGAATAAATTCCTGGTATTGCTGAATGCGTTTCAGGCCTGAATTCAGGCATTGATAAACCGTTTCGTTGAAATCCTGGGTCAGGCTTGAAACTTCATTTTTAGGGTCAGAACCCATATCCAGGATTAGCAGTTTTTTCGGATCGATTTTTCGGACAACATCTTCCATGTTTTTATTGTCGATATTCATCACAATATACATGCTGTATCGCCCCAGACTATTTAATATTAGTTGATTAAATACCTCCGGATTATAATGGTGGAACAACAGGTCAACCGAATAATTGTCGGGCAGATTGGCCCGGATTGATTTGTAAAGCTGTTCTTTAAAGGCACTGAAATCGTCGAGTAAAATAAAGACACGGTATGCTTCAGAAGCCACAAAATACCCTTTTGTTGGTGTCGACGAAATGATGCTCCGTTGTTTCAGTAATGAATAGGCTTTGAAAATAGTATCGCGCGAAATGCCGCTTTCCTTGTTTAGCTGGTTCACCGAGGGAAGGAAATCGCCTTCTTTTAAAGTCCCGAGGTTAATCGCCTCGGTAACGGCATGAATTAGTTGCTGCAACTTGGTTTGGGAAGAGCTTTCGTCGGGTTTAAATGAAAATTTTTCCATCCGGATTTTCTTTGAAAAAGCCTGAATTGCAGGTACAATTCAGGCTTTAGGTCATATCTGATGCGAAGATAGTAATTTTAAACTTTGAGCACTTCGCTGTTTAGGGCAGTTTCGACACTTTTATTTGTAAAGTGGTCCATAAGTGGCGCAGGCGCGGTAATCGGCTCCTTCTTTATCGGTTCCGAAAGCTGACCATGCACTTGGGCGGAAAATCTTGCCTTCGCTTACATTGTGCATATTAACCGGAATACGCAGGATTGATGCCAGCGTGATCAGGTCGGCTCCAATGTGGCCGTATGAAATGGCTCCGTGGTTAGCGCCCCAGTTAGCCATTACACTATACACATCTTTAAAGGCATCGTTATCGGCCAAGCGTGGAACAAACCAGGTAGTTGGCCAGGTTGGGTTGGTGCGTTCGTCTAATATGTTGTGCACATCATCAGGTAATTCAACAGTCCATCCTTCGGCAATCTGCAATACCGGACCAATTCCTTTTACCAGGTTTACACGAGCCATGGTAACCGGCATTTCCCCTGCAGTTTTGAATAATGATGAATAACCACCACCACGGAAATAACCCAGATCTGCCGGACACCAACTGGTGTTTTCCAAACAAGCTGCAGCTTCGGCTTCCGAAATTTCCCAGTATGGTTTCATTGCCGGGTTTCCGTTGGCGTCTTTTTGACGAGCTGTAGCGTCGAGGGTAGTCGAACCGGAGTTGATCAGGTGGATGATACCACCACTTGCTTTACCAGTCAAAGCTTTGCCGGTAACACGTTTCACTGCTTCAGGGCTCCAGAAAGTACGAACATCTGAGAAAATTTGAGCAGTGTTGGTGAGCAAATGGCCAAACAACATAGCTACACCGTTCAAACTGTCGTTTTCGGTTGCAAATACATATGCTTCGCGGATTCCGTTCCAGTCGAATGACGAATTCAGGATAGCTTCAGTAAAGTCGGCATTGGGGTAATAGTCGGTCCATTGGCGTTGTCCCTGGAACCCACCTAAAATAGCGTTCCGTCCTTTAGATTCTTCGCCATGTCCCATTTCTTTCAGTTTCGGATTACCTACCATCAGGTCGCGGGCAATCAAAGTCATTTTTACAACAGTTTCCCATTCCCAGTCTTTCCGTTCGCGCGACGATTGTTTTTCGGTACGGTTCAGATCTTTTCCTTCCTTGCAGTTGGCTTTTGTCCACTCCATCGCTTTGGCAAATTCTTCCTGATCGTAAATGCCTTGTTCCATTCGGCGGATCAATTCAACCGACTCAACAAATTCAGTGCGGATTCCGAGGTATTCCTGGAAGAAGTTCGAATCAACCATTGATCCTGCAATACCCATTGAGGTATAGCCAATCGATAAATATGATTTTCCTTTCATTTGAGCGGCAGCCAGAGCAGCTTTCACGAAACGGATGATTTTTTCCTGAACATCTTCAGGAATGGTGGTGTCTTTGGCATCCTGAACGTCGCGGCCATAAATGCCGAAAGCAGGAAGTCCTTTTTGCGAGTAACCGGCCAGCGCAGCAGCCAGGTAAACAGCGCCCGGACGTTCGGTTCCGTTGAATCCCCAAACCGCTTTTGGCATGCTTGGGTGCGTGTCCATCACTTCGGTTCCGTAACACCAGCAAGGTGTAACAGTAAGCGAAACTGCCACACCTTCACGTTCGAACTTATCGGCACAATGGGCTGCATCTGCCACACCGCCAATGGTGGTATCAGCAATTACGCATTCCACTTTTTCTCCGCCAGGGAAACGAAGGTTATCTTCAATCAGTTTGGCCGCAGCTTTGGCCATGTTCATGGTTTGTACCTCGAGCGATTCGCGCACCCCGCGCTCTCTTCCGTCAATCACCGGGCGGATGCCAACTTTAGGCAAACGACCAATCAATCTGCTGTTTTGAGTCATTTTAATGTAGTTTTTTAAAGTATTATTCGTTTAGTTTTGTGTTGTCCTGTACTGTGCTGCTAAGTAAGTGTTTTTTTTCAAATTTCGGTATGTTAAGGAATAGTTTTTTCAAAATTCAACTGATTAGAATCCATTGAAATAATCGAATTTTCGTATATTTAATGATAAATACTGCTCGCTTAAGTTGTTCGCATGTTAAAGGTGAGGCATGCAGAAGGTGAATTTTTCACCCTTCCTTTATGTAAATCATTTTTCCCTTCTTTTCTCAAATATTTGAAGCAATTTGTCTATTCACATTGCTTGAACAGCTATCGCTTGAAACATACAGTTTTATCAATCATGAAAATCTTAAAATTAGTTTTTGTCCTGGTAATCATCTTTCATTTTAGTGCATGTAAGGATGATATGATTCCATCTGATTCGGGTTTTGTAACAAGTGACAATTTTTTGAAATCGAAACATATGCCAATCAAGATTGCGGTTGTTTCCGATATTCATTATTTTGATCCTTCACTTTTGAAAAATGATGCAGAAAATGGTGAGGCTTTTCAAAATTATCTTCAAACTGACCCTAAATTGATTCAATTTAGCAAGCCTATTTTTACTCAGGTTTTATCTGAACTTCAATCAGAAAAGCCTGATATACTTTTGATTCCCGGAGACCTATCCAAAGACGGAGAAAAAATAGACCACATTGCAATGGCCAATATACTGCAGGATGTGGCTAAAGAAGGTGTTAAAGTGTATGTAATTCCCGGGAACCACGATATTAATAATCCGAAGGCTGCTGGCTACGACGGAGACACCGAATTTGAGACTCCAACTGTTTCTGCATCTGAATTTGCCAGTATATATGAAGAATTTGGTTACAAAAAGGCCAAAGAACGTGACCCGAATTCATTAAGTTATATATGCGAGCCATATAGTAAATTATGGATATTGGGAATTGATGACTGCAAGTACAACGAAAATGTAACAAAGGCCGAAGTTTCCGGAAGGATTAAACCGGAAACGATAACCTGGATTCAGGAAAAACTGAAAAAAGCAAAAAAGGATAAAATTAAAGTGTTGGCAATGATGCATCATGGTATTGTGGAGCATTATCAAAATCAGGAAGTACTGGATAAGGGGTATGTTACTGATGATTGGACCGAAATGTCCAAAGAATTAATGGCAGTTGGTGTTCAGGTTATATTTACCGGACATTATCACGCCAACGACATTACCATAACTAGTGACGATGAAAATGTTTTGTACGATGTGGAAACCGGATCACTGGTAACAGCACCAAGCCCTTATCGGATTGCTACCTTACTTGATGATAAACTTACGGTAAGCAGCCGGAATGTTACTACAATTGATTATCCGATGCCAGGAAATTTGAGTTTTGTTGAATATTCAAAGCAGTTTCTTTTCGCATCGATGGAGGGCTACTTTTCGTACATGTTAGACCATATGGAAATGGGACTAAATCAGGATCAAATAAATTTTATCGCTCCTAGATTTACATATGCAATTATGGCTCATTATGCAGGTGATGAAAGCATATCGGCAGAGGAACAGGACAACGTAGATTTATTGATTTCGAATGCTTTTCTGTATGGCGCATTAACCTCTATCTGGACAGACTTACCACCTGCCGACAATGAATTTGAAATTCAATTGAAATAAGCGTTGAATGATGTCAACTTCATTTTGAAATCTGTTATAAAGTGGATTTTTCAATATCGGATCCAGTTTATTCCAAGCCTGGCTCAGGTCCGGATGGTTATGAACTGGATTCGATGTTGAAACCTGTTTTATCAATGAGCATGTTGCAGCATTTTCAACCCAAGACTCTTACCTTCCTGGAATTAAATTTTTTGAGACGACCATAAAAGTCTCAGGTAATCTTTTCTCATTTTGAAAATAATTTTCAGACTTATGATTGATTACGCTAAATTTGCGCCGGTTTAAACCCGGACAATTCATGCGATATCAGAAAATAGTATTTGTATCTTTTCTTTCTCTTTTGTGCACTGTCGCTGCTTTTGCACAAAACGATCCATCAACGTTTGTCGATTCGCACGGGCAGCTCAACTATTCGTCGCTCGATTCGTGGTATTCCCGCAAAGTAAAAGAATCATTTATGCTGAGTGGCAAAACTATTGATTTGTATGGGGTGGGAACGGTCAATCCGAATTCTGATTTTTTTGACACCAAACTGAAAGACCCGAAATCGCCCTGGGGAACCACCAACATTTATTCGAAAATGGTGCTCGACGTGGCCAATACCCGCGTTTTCCCGGAAAAGCGTGGGGCAGGTTATTGCAGCCGTCTGGAAACCGGAATCCGGAAAGATAATATTGCCGGACTGAAAGTGGAAGTACTGATTGCCGGAACCTTGTTTGTTGGCGAAATGATAGAGCCGGTGCGGGGATTGAAAGATCCGCTGAAAAATGTGAGTCAGGGCATTTCGTTTAACCGCAAACCTAAAGCTGTGAAATTTGATTATAAATATCGTGTTGGAAACAAGCGGGTAAAGGCAATCTATAGTGTAGATCCGGCTGAGGGGCCCGATAAAGCCGAGTTTTGCGTGATTCTGCAAAAGCGTTGGGAAGATAAAAATGGTAATGTATTTGCCACCCGCGTTGGCGGTGCCCGCCAATTTTTTACCGGTTCAGTCGATCAATGGATTAATGGTGCAACCTTTCCTATTTTTTATGGCGACATCACCCGATTGCCCGAATACGATGCCAAAACGATGGGACTGATCCCTTCAGTGGGCGAGGTTTACGTGAAAAACTCACAAAGCAAAATGGTTCCGCTGGTTGAAACCGGCTGGGGAAAACCCGAAGATACTCCCACACACCTTATTTTTTACTTCACGTCGAGCTACCAGGGCATACAGTACCAGGGCTCACCCGAATCAGTTTTCTGGGTAGATAACATTGAGTTTGTGTATTAGGGAGTATAGACTACCGCCATATTCAACATGACGGGTTCCCGGGAAACATGACGGCTCAAAATCCAATATGACGATGATTTTTCTTAACATGGAGGGTTGCCGATTAACATGACGGTGAAAATCTGACCAGGGCAAGTGTGGACGGGCATTCACGAATATTCGATATCTGGGGTTTCCGCTAAAAATGTATAATCCCTGGGTTTTATTCTACCAACCGTTGTTTGTAACTCTTTGGCAATAGTGCTAAATTGCAGCTTACGAAATAAAAATAACTTAGAAAAATAGCAACAACTAAAATGGATAATACCCGCGTATTTAAAATGTCGTTTGCCAGTGTGTATCCTTTGTATGTGCAGAAAGCAGAGAAAAAGGGACGGACAAAAGATGAAGTTGATACGATAATTTGTTGGCTGACTGGATATGACCGCGAATTACTGCAACAACAAATAGAAAGGAATGTCGATTTCGAGACCTTTTTTGCTGAGGCTCCTCAAATAAATCCCAATGCTTCGAAAATTGCAGGTGTAATATGTGGTTACCGTGTCGAAGAAATTGAGGACAAGCTGATGCAGCAGATTCGCTATCTCGATAAGCTGGTCGACGAGCTGGCCAAAGGAAAAGCAATGGAGAAGATTTTAAGGAAGTAACAAAAAGGATCTGATCTTTTTCGTTGGTGGCTATGTTTATTAATAAGATATAAAAACTCGCAATGTCAGGATAGATGCCAGCATTATCAAAGTCCGTAAATAAGATTGATTTTATATCGAATTATTTTCTGATTATTTGTATATTTAATTGATCCTAATTGTTTTATACAACTCGAACTTCTCTATTTCACGATTTCCTAATTTTCTTAGGGCTACATAAGTTTATCAAAGAATAATTCAGAGTTATGGATAAACAAAAATTTTCAAAAAAGCACACAACCAAAATTCTTCGTTGGACTGCTCGTATTTTAAGCCTGCTAATGATTTTACTTACCATGATTTTTGCCATTGGTGAGGCTTTGACAGAGCCACATTCCAATGCAGAACCGACTCCGGTTTTAAATTATTTATGGGGCTTCCTTATGCTGGGAGGTCTTGCGCTTGCGTGGAAATGGGAATTGACGGGTGCTTTGATTTCATTAATCGGATTTATTGGGGTTGGGATTGTAAATCCTGGTGCTTTAATGAAGCCCGGAATGTATTTTTTTGCAATACCAGCAATTCTGTTTTTGTATTGTTGGCGAAAGAATAAACCTGATATTTCGATCTGAGAAACAGAAAAATCCAGGAATTGCCTCTTCGTTTTTACTGCTGCAGAAGAAATAGGACAACTGTTGATAAAAGAAAAAGCCGGAATTTCCGGCTTTTATATTTTAGATATGATTGATTCGGCTCAGCAAAAAATGATCGGCCAGCACAATGGCGGCCATCGATTCGACGATTGGCACTGCGCGGGGCAGAACGCATGGATCGTGGCGCCCCTTAGGGTTAATCACCACTTCGTTTTCGGCTTTATCCACAGTATTTTGTTCTTTTAGCAAAGTGGCAATTGGTTTAAAGGCCACATTAAAATAAATGTCTTCACCATTCGATATTCCGCCCTGTATTCCGCCCGAATGGTTGGTCTTGGTGCGAACACCATTTTCGGTTTTAATGAAAATATCGTTGTGCTCCGAACCCGACAAGCGCGTGCCATCGAATCCCGAGCCATACTCGAAACCTTTTACAGCATTGATGCCCAGCATGGCATGACCCAAATCGGCATGCAGTTTATTGAAAACCGGTTCGCCCCAACCTGCCGGTACACCCGTAACCACACACGAAATAACTCCGCCAACAGTGTCGTGATTGCGCCCGGCATATTCGATGCGGGCAATCATTTGTTCTGCAGTTTCGGCATCGGGGCAGCGTACAATATTCGATTCGGTCTGGGTTAAATCCAGTTCAGTGTAAGGTTTTTCGAGCTGAATTTCGCCAACGCGCGATACGTAAGCCTGAATGTTGACTCCTGCTTTTTTCAGGAGCAATTTGGCAACAGCTCCGGCCACCACACGGGCAATGGTTTCGCGCGCCGACGAACGGCCACCACCTCGATGATCGCGGGTTCCGTATTTCTGGATGTAGGTGAAATCGGCATGCGATGGACGGAAAACGTCTTTCAGGTCGTTGTAATCCGACGAATGCTGGTCTTTATTCCGTACCAGAAATCCAATAGGCGTACCCTGCGTTTTGCCTTCAAAAATTCCGGAGAGAAACTCTACCTGGTCGCTTTCGTCGCGCTGCGTAGTGATTTTCGATTGTCCGGGTTTACGGCGGTTCAGCTCGTTCTGGATAAAATCCATATCGATTTCCACTCCGGCGGGGCAGCCGTCAATAATTCCGCCAATGCCTTTGCCGTGTGATTCTCCAAACGAGGTTAACCTGAAGATTTGTCCAAAGCTGTTCATGATGAAGTTAAAAGTTTCAAGTTCAAAGTATCAACTAAAAAAAATGTTGTTTCAAAATACGTGATTCTGAAACAACATTTTGATGTATTCGGTTTTAACTGATTAGCATCCGCAACCGCAGCCACCAGAGGTGCTGCAAGATCCTTCAGCACAGTCTTCTTCGTCGCCACATCCGCAACCACCGCTTCCGCATCCGCAACCACCGCTAACTAAGGCAGCAAGTTCGTCGTCGGTAGCTTCGCGCACTTCCAGAATCTGTCCTTTGAAGAAAAGGTTTTCGCCAGCCAGCGGGTGATTGAAGTCCATTTTTACAGTATCGTCGGTGATTTCCAGAACCAGACCGTTCAGGCGCTGGCCGCTGGTGCTCATCATCGGTACAGTGTTTCCAACCGATACGATTTCATCGTCGAATTCGCCGTCGATAAAGAAAATATGTTTTGGAAGGTCAACAATTGCATTTTCGTCTAATTCGCCATAAGCGTCAACGTCAGCTAAACTAATTTCAAATGGACTGCCTGCTTCAAGACTTTCCAGTGATGATTCAAATTTTGGAAGCATCAAACCTGCGCCAAATACAAAACTCAATGGTTTCTCACTTGTTGCCTGCTCAATCAATTCTCCCTCAGCATCATCATAGTGTAAATCGTATGTCAGGGAAACCATTTTGTTTTTTCCTATTTTCATAGCCTTTTGTTTAAATGTTTAAATTTTAATAATGGTACAAAGAAATAAAAATCGCAGATAATACAAAAAGTATCAGCCATTTCATTTCACTTAGTTAAAGATAACATCAGAAATGAGCTTTGGTTTAGGCCCGAAATCCAAAATTCAGGTATTTGCCCATTTTTTGCCATGTTTCAACTGCTTATTTCTTAATCAGCTTTTGGGTGAATTGCCGGTTGCCTTCTTCAATTTTCAAAAAGTACACACCTGAAGTTAAATGGCCCAAGTTGCTAATCGATTGACTGTTCGATACATTAAGGTATTCGGCTACAATTCTTCCGGAAATGTCGGAAATAGAAATTTTAGCAGTTTCGGTAATTCCTGAAATTACAATCTGGTCAACAAATGGATTGGGGAAAACAGAAGCCTGCATTTTCTGCACTTCGGGTACCGAGGTTATCATTTGCCGGTTCAGGTTGTCGATACAGAAATATCCGGGAGTATTCATTCCCCATGCTCCGTTATCGGTTGAACGCAACGAGAATTCAAGCTTCGAAATGCGGCCAAGTTTTTTCAGATCAACCCATTTCCAGGTGTCCAGAATATAATCGTTGGTGTTGATACTGTAAGCAAAGTCGGCTAAGTTGAAATATACTTTCCCGGTCGATTGGTTGTTCGAATCAAATCCTTCGATGGTCAGCAGTAACCAGTCTGGATCGTTACCCGTTTCGCCGCCAAATTTTTTCGAAAAGGCATCGCCGTTTTTCATCGACAGGTAGGCATAGGTGCTGTTGGTAACATACAAGCCTGAAATAACGGTGTCTTTAAAAGCAATAGTTGAAACTGGGTTAGGGTAGGCTACCAAATAATTGGCCGAGCCGTAAACTCCTTTTCCCGTAATTGCACTGTACTGATTGGCGTATCCCGGAGTTGTCACATCGGTTTTATTCGAAACTGCAAAACCCGACCAACTATCCCAACTGGCGGTGTAGTTGTTGAAAAAACGGAAGTTTCCGCTGGTAAATTCGCCTTTCCCGTCGCTGCCATTGTAATAACCCTGTGTGCCAAGAGTTATGTTTTCGAAGCCTGCATAAGTAACCGGTTGGTAATTGTATGGCTTTTCGCCGTTGAAATCGTCCAGGCAGAAATAACTGGGTGTATTCATTCCCCATAGGCCATTATCGCTCGAGCTTAGGCTAAAACGCAGTTTTTTTGCTTCCTTCAGTTCGCTCAAATCAACCCAGGTCCATTTATTCAGGATGTAGTCTTTTGAGTTGTCCGCTGAACGAAAATCGGCCAGGTAAAAATACACCGTATCAACGGGTTTGCCGGCTGCATCGAGTGCTTCAATCATAAGCCTGAAATAATCGGGATCGTTACCTGTTGCTCCGCCAAATTTCTTCGAAAAATCGTCACCGTTTTTCATCGACAGGTAAGCATAAGTCGAATTGGTTACATAAAAACCGGTGGCTTTAGTCGAAGCGGCAAATTCGAGTTCTGATGTTGGAGCCGGGTAGCAAACAGCATAATTGGCACTTCCGGCATAACCTTTCCCTGTAATGGCGCTGTACTGGTTGGCATAGCCGGCAGTGGTTAAATCGGTAATGTTCGAGTAGGCAAATCCGGTCCAGCTTTGCCAGTCTTTGTTGTACGAATTGTAGAAAGTGATGCCGCCGTTTTTAAAACTTCCCGACAAATCAGATCCGTTCCAGAATTTTTCAGATGATAACGTCAGGTCGTCAAATTTGGCAACCGATTGGGCCATTGTTGTCAATGCAAAAAAAGTAGCAAAAAATGCCAGTAAGTAATTGTGTTTCATTATGTAATAATTTTGAATAGGTTCAAAATATTACAATACGCAAAACAGCTGAAATAACCTTGTAATTAATGAATTTGGTTACTCCAAGCTTTTTCTCCCGAAAGCTTTGAATATTGTAGTTCAAAATGGCAGGTCTTCTGGCTTACTCCATTTTTGCGGCCTTCCCATCCTGAATGTCATTGCGGACAGTGGCGCGTGTTGCAAAAAATGTGCGGAGTTTACAGCTGCGGGTACAGCTCCGGATTTTAACCGGATTCCCTCTTGATACTCAACTAAAAGTATCACCATTTCGCCGGCTAAGATAAGTTAAAATTAAATGTGTATACTGATTTCCGGGTTAAATAATCCTGAAGGCGGATCGTGCAACCGTTACGAAGTGGCCAGCCGGGCTGTTTTGAAGGTGAAAAATTTCTGAGCAAAATAGCTGTAAATAACCACAATACCGGTTGTAATTATTTTCGAAAGGGTAGGCCATAGTCCCACAAATTCAACGAATATTTTGAGGAAAACGTAATTCAGGAAAATGGATCCTGAAACCGAAATCATATACCGGATGAGCTGAACGCGACCACGAACAATGGACGTGGTAAACGTGATGAATTTGGCGAAGAGGAAACCCGTAAAGAATGTAATCGGAAACACAATTAAAAAGGCGGCAATATGCGGACTGATTGAAACGATTCCAAAATCGATGACATGCTTGTCGATGACGAAATTGTAGCAAATAAAGTAAAGGACAATATCCAGAACAGTATTAAATCCTCCGGTTGCAGCATACCTGAATGTTTCGACGGGAATAAACCTACGAAAAGGGGTGTGGAAGTAATCGATGATTTGAATGATCAGTAATCGTATGTTCTTTGCCAGATTTCCCATATATGGAATAATTGCTCAATCAGATTCTTTACTTCATCTGGCAAAGCAACCTGCCCGATAGTAAAAAACAGCTGTCGGTTAATCTTCTGCAAAATAAAAGAAAAGATTGAAATAATAAGAAGGCCGCAAAAAATACAGCTGAAACGAATAAATAAAGCCTTGACTGATTAAACTAATGTTACCTCAGGACTTGTACGCGATGCCTCGTTTCGGTATTTAACTTTAGGGTAACCAACAAGTAATGCAGCATACACCTGATGATTGACCGGAACTTTAAATTTAGGATTTAACTTACTTTTTTTGCCCATCGCCTTCACGATAAACCCGTTAAAGCAGGTTCCCAGTCCAAGCGTATTGGCATAAATCGAAGTATAGGTAGCCCAGATATTGGCGTCGGCTTCGGCCATGCCTGTTTTCGAAACTTCGCCATGAAACAGCACAACCGCCGGTGCATGATGACATATCTGCGAGTCGTTGGTTTCGCTCCGGCTGATAAATGAATCGCGGTATCGTTTGATCTTATTGACATTGATTGATGGTGCAAAAATCCGGATAAACGTGCTGACCCATGGCTTACAAAGGAAACTGAACATGCGGATCAATGCTTCTTCGGTCAGGTCATTCAGGAGTTTTACCTTTTCTTTCGAACGTACAATGGTAACCTGAAGCGGGCGCGCATTGCTGGCCGAGGGGTAGTGTTTCATATTGTCGATCAGCTGAAGCAAAACAGCATCAGGAACATCTTTGGGCAAGTAGCTCCGGCACGAACGTATACCTGAGCTCAGGTTCCGAAAATCTTTGGGCGTAACTTCATGTGGCTGAAGTAGAAATACATCGCCAAAGTCGGGTCGTACTGCCATTTCGGGGCAAATAGCCACACAATGTCCGCAATGAATACAGGTGTCGGCAATTTCTCCGGTTTCGATGGTAATGGCCTGGGCCGGGCAATCCTTCACACACTTCAGACAGCGGGTACATTTCTCGAGCTTAATAAACGGCATAACGATCAGATTTAAAATGCAAAGGTATGAATGATGGCGGCTAAAACAATGGGTGCAAAATAAGAAGAACCTCCCGGAACATTCATTAATTACGCGAGAAAAGAATGTCCGAATGGATTATTGCAATAAGATGGGGTTTCGATGAACTTTCTACAATTTTCTGCCTGCCTCTTTCCATAAGCCGATGCTCAGAATTGCAGTGAAAATAAACCCAATGATGCTTGCCCATACCGGAACACTGCAACCATCAACAACAATCTCAACCGGGAAAAATGCCATCCGCAAAAGATGAAGCAATGCAATAATCCCAAAAATAACCGATGCAACTTTCGTAAACGGGTTCATTATATATTGACTTTGTACCTGTATTTATACGTTTGCACCATTTATTAAGATGTTAATTTTTAGTGGTTTTCAATCCATTTCTTCATCCCTTTGATTTCTTCGGTCAGCTCCTTTAATTGTTGTTCAATCAGGTTGTCGGTTAGCGGAGGGTCGGCTACGTCGCGACTGATATAATGCACAAATTTCCAGATTTCCCGGATTTCGGTGGCTGCCAGTTCGTAGGGTTCGTAAGCTTTGTTTAGCGAAATCATCCTGAAACAGCCACGTTCAGCCAGTTCATTCTTCAGTTGTTTAAAAACCAATCCTTCATTCAGCGTAAGCACCACGTAAAATTCTCCGTCTTTAATCGTGTTCCAGTCCTGAACAAATTCGCCGGTTACCCAGGCCCCATCAGGAATAGGCAGCATCGAGTCGCCGCTGATCTGGAAGGTGCGGTATTTCCGTTCGGGCGACAAAAACGGAAGCTGGAAAACCGGCAGCTCTGAAATGTATTCCGGATCGGCAAACCCGTTGGTGTAGCCTGCCTTGGCTTTTTCTGAAACCAGCTCGATGTTGTCGCGGTTTTGCCGGTCGATAGTGGTGGCCAAAACCCGGATGTTGCTGCCTTTCAGGAACACATCCTGCCCGTGCTCCAGTTCGTAAAGCTGGCTTTCGCGAAGTTTTGCCAGATCGACCCGCAGTAACGTATCAATAGCCACATGAAAATAATCGGACAATAGAATGAGCGATTGAATACTCGGCCCCGAAATTCCGTTTTCGTAATTATTCAGGGTCGAGCGTTTTATTTCCAAAGCTACAGAAAGTTGATCCTGAGTGAGTTTCTTTCTGTTTCTCAAAAATTTAATATTCGAATCGAAATACATATTTGGAGATTTAAAATTGAATGATTAAATTAAAATCATACAATTTGATTAAAATTCAATCAAATATACAACTTAAGTTTTGAATGACAAAAGTTTGACGATTTTTTTGATGCAGGTTAGTTTAGTGTGATCTCTGTCGTCGATTTTGGCCATTGAGAACACGAGAAGAATACACCGAGTGAGAAAATGAAGGGAGGAATGAGAACAATGAACTGTCAAAACAATACCATCGTACATCTCGACCTAGACACTTTTTTTGTGTCGGTTGAGCGGCTCCGGAACTCAGATCTGATCGGAAAACCGGTTATTATCGGTGGGCTTTCCGATCGCGGCGTGGTAGCCAGTTGCAGCTACGAAGCCCGGCAATTCGGTGTTCATTCGGCCATGCCCATGCGTATGGCGCTCAACCTGTGCCGCGACGCCACGGTT
>JAJZSZ010000059.1 GCA_021849365.1 Bacteroidota bacterium
AATCCCGGCCTTGTATGCGTTTACCGTAGGTACGAACAGCGTCACCTATGTTGTAACCGACAATGCTGGTCAATCGGCCACCTGTACCTTTACCGTGACCATCCTTCGGTTGAATATTCCTCCGGCAGTGATAACCTGTCCGGTCAATCCGGCAGCAGTTAATGCAGATGCAGGTCTTTGCGGGGCGACTGTCAATCCGGCCTCTCCATCCATCAGCGATCCTTGTAACACAGCCATATTCACGGTTGTGAACGATTTTAACGGGACAAACAATGCCAGCGGATTTTATCCGATTGGAACTACTACGGTCACCTGGACAATAACCGACAACACCGGAGGTATAGAAACCTGTGTACAGATAGTCACGGTTATCGACAATCAGCCTCCTGGATTTACCACCTGTCCGCCAAGTGTAACCGAGACCATCGCTGCCGACCAGTGTAGCAAAACAGGGGTAACCATTACGGCTCCGCAGGTTGGGGATAATTGTAGTTCTACGCTGACCTATACGATAGTAGATGCGATAGGAGGAGTAACCAATGGAACCGGAGTAATCCCGGCCTTGTATGCGTTTACCGTAGGTACGAACAGCGTCACCTATGTTGTAACCGACAATGCTGGTCAATCGGCCACCTGTACCTTTACCGTGACCATCCTTCGGTTGAATATTCCTCCGGCAAGCGTACAATGTCCGGTGAGTCCGGCTCCGGTGAATGTAGTTTCGGGCTGTACTGCCACCGTAACGGTTGCCTCTCCATTGGAAGTTGACCCATGCGCAACAGCAACTTATACCTTCGTAAATGATTTCAATGGGACAGACAATGCCTCTGGCAGTTATCCCGTAGGTACAACCACAGTAACCTGGACAATAACTGACAATACCGGCAATATTGAAACCTGCACCCAGTACGTGGTTGTCAACGATCTGCCACCCACAATTGCCTGCCCGGCAAACATTACCGAGCAGGCCGATTTTGAGTTGCCTTACAAAGATCAGGTTACCGTTCCGCATCCAACTTACGGCGACAATTGCCCCGACCCGGTATTGACCTGGGTTATGACAGGTGTAACTACTGATACGTCAACAAATTCTTCAGGAGAAAGCTTTGTTCCTTCACCAAGCCGGTTCAACGTTGGTGTCACCTCAATCACCTACACCATAACCGATTCCAACGGCAATTCGGCCAATTGTACATTTACCGTAACCATCCTGGCTAAGCCCGAAATTACCTGCCACATTGATATTATGGGAAATACCGACACCGGAACATGTACATACAACACCAACCCGGGAGTTCCAACCCTCGACAGCGGGGTTCAGCCTATTACCTGGACCTGGACCATCACCGCACCCGATGGCTCAACGCAGGCAAGCGGCTCTTTTGTTGGCAGTAGCACCAATCCTGGTCCTCCTGATATTGGGGCACACAATTTCAGATTAGGTACTTCAACCATCACATGGCGAGCCGAAAATGTATCGGGATACGATGAATGTACCCAATTGGTAACCGTCGAAGACAAGGAGCCACCAACATTCACCTCGGCGCCCATTACCGAATGTGTTGATATGCTTCATTCTGTAACTTATACCGAAACAAACCCGAACCCTAATGTTGGTGTCGATCCGAACCTGATTAAAAACCCGAGTCCGGATTACTACACCTTTGCTGCAGGCAATATTATCCTCGACCCAACCGATTTGGACGACAACTGCTGCGGTACCGCCAGCCTGACTGTCAACTGGCGCATCGATTTTACTGATGTACCCGATCCGTTAAACCCATCGGGACCTGCAATTACACATGCTTCCATTACGGGAACAGGGTTGCCTTCGGCTTACGGAACGGATATCTATTTATGGGGCGATGGGGTAAACTTTACCACTGTGAAACACCACATTACTTATTGGCTGGAAGACTGCCACGGTAACAAATCGGCCGACCAGACACAGGAAATTAATATTACGCCACGGCCAAGAATTATAAAAATGAATTGAAATGAAGAATAAAACGAATATAACCGCACTTACCCCCTGTCTGACCGACAGGCAGGCAGGCCCTTCTTACGAAGCGCTTTCCCCCTCTCTGCGCGTAGAGAGGGGCGACGTCCGCTGGCGGACGTGGGGTGAGTCAACATACACCAGCATGAGTCAAACAAAAACAACACAAATATTAACCGAAAAATTAATGACGTATGAAACACAAAACACAGAACACAGCGCATGAACAAGGCAAAAGCCTGAGAAACATTTTATATGTTTGGGATGGTATTCATCGAAATCAGAAAATGGGAGCAGCCAAATTGGGTGAAGCCCCTCCTGTCGAGTCTAAAAAAGGACTGACTCCAATCAAAGGGAAGGGGCCCCCAGGCCGACCGCGTAGCCCGGGCCATTATCCGGAGCACCCGCCTGACGAAGCGACAACACCTGTCAGGTTTCCGAAACCTGACAGGTGTAAGTTCCCTGGCGAACCAACATTAAAAACTCGCCTGTTGACGGGAAATACAATAAAAACAGAATATCAAATTATTAATAATAACCAAAAACAAATTTTATTAACGATTAAATTTTTACTATCATGAAAAAACAAATTTTATTTCTAGCGATGTTTGTGCTGGCGGTTTTTGCTGGTACTACAAACGTTTTTGGGCAGGGAGTAGGGGCAGCCAAACCATATCAAACTGTTCCCACTGCAGTGCCAACCTGTCTTACTCCAACTCCTTTTTCTTCTGGGGTGTGTACAGCTGATGAGTTACATCCAGTTCAGGGAGTAAATTATGACTATGTTGTTACTACAACTGCGGCAACTGATATTGTAAGATGGTTTGTGGTAAATAACAATGACCTAACAGCACCGAAAGCTTTAGTAACCGATGCGGTAGGAATCTTACCTAGTACCGACGCAAGTATTGATCCGGCTGATGGTAATGGTAAATATATCTTAAGTAAAGGAACAGGTACCTATAATGGTAGCGGTGCGGCTAATAATGCTACTATACAAATAGCATGGAAATATTTTGATGGAATAACAGACCAGGTTGTTCTTGTTGCGTATGTTGAAGGAGCAGATGGCTGTACCAATAACATTGCAGTTTATAGAATTATTCCTCAACCTGCATTTACAATCGATATTGCTTCTGTGGATGCAGCTGGAGCAAACCCTGCCAAGCCGGGAGCCACTCCTAATAAAGACTGTGTTTCCCCAATAGAATCAGCTACTTATGCTGGAGGAGGAACAACTCCTGGTGGAACTTTAACAGTAGATTACGGTGAAAACTGGGCCTTCTTCGTTGTAAACGGAGCAAATTTTAAAGATTCATGGATGCCAGAATTTCAGATTACCTATGCAGGTGGAACAGCTCCAACTTTAGAAGCAAGTTGGGCCTATTTAAGTGATGCAACTAGTACCACAGCAACCGATTGGAATGCATTAACTTCGGGAGCTACATGGACTAGTGCTAAACCTGTAATTGCTAAGGCCTCAGCGGCATCCCCCGGTACCGTTGGAGCTGGTGTTGTACCAGCTGCAGCAGGAGAGTGTATTGTTGTAAGGGTACGAATGGATTGGGGTACTACCATTGAACATGATCAGGCTGATGGAACCTTAACTTTTGCGGCAGATGGAACTGCATATGATGGATCTGGGCCGAACTTCTTTGATGATCCTGCTTTTGATGATTTGGATTATGCAACTTGTAAATCGGATGGTTTTACCAATGATAAGGTTGATTACACTATTACTCCGAGACCTAAGGTTGAAGATGCTGCTGGCGGCCCTGCTGCAATTGAAACAAAAACTGGAGATACAACTAATTAAGGCATGACAGACGGTACTTTTTTATGAAACTTTTTATTTTCCCCGGCCAGGCTTACGCCCGGCCGGGGAAAGCTGGGTTTTCAGAAAAAAGCGAATGCAAGGAAAAGAGTTGAACCTAAAAGCAATGCGAAACGCATTGCAGTGCACTAAAAGCCAATTGAATCAGTTCAAAAGAGGCTTATATCACTTAAAATCGAGATTAAATCAGTTCAAAATGACCTTAAATCGTTTGAAAGTGACCTTTATTCAATCGTAAACGACCTTGCAACAAATGAAAACGACGTTTAACCAGTCGGAAATGACATTCATTTACTTGAATAGGACTTCGATTCAGTTGAAACTGACATCATTTCATCTGGAAATGATAATGCAACAGTTGAAACTGACATCGAATCAGTTGGAAGTGACGTTGCAACGACTGGAAATGATGTTGCAATAGCTGAAAGTGACATTTCAGGAGCAAATTGAAAGGGCTAAAGCCCGCCTGACCGGACGGGCAGGGATACTGCCCTGATTGAAATAACGGCATTGTGTAAATGAGCTATTCTTTGCCGTCGGCTTTAGCTGACGGATACATTAAATGAAATTATAATAAATAACCAGTAAAAATTATAAATCTATGAAGCAGGCCCGACGCCGGAGGATCAACCTTTGCAAATCCATTGAATCCTCCGGCCGAAAGCCGATTAAAGTTATAAGTTATAAATGATGAGTTATGAGTGAAAAACTCAGTGGAACTCTGTGGTAAAACACGGGGAGACTCTGTGAAAAAAAATAACCAATGTAGAATAACCAATATTCAGGATGAAAGCCTATGCATCGCGAGCCTGGAACCTGGAATTTGGAATTTGAAAAAATGATTCGACTTTCGCACATAGTACAATCTCTGGCGCTTGCAGTGTTGCTGCATCTGTTACTGGCTTTGGTTCCTGCCATGGCCCAGATCGCCGTGCCCCAGAGGGTTGTGTATGTTGGCGAAACTACTGAGCTAGGTGTTAAGCCTGTACCGGGCGATAGCTATGTGTGGGAATTGTACAGCGATTCTACAGTCAACTTTGCCGTGGCTCCGGCTGATGTATCGCCTACGTATGCCGAATTTGTGGGTGGCACAAACACCGGTACAACTGTTGAAGTACTCTGGAAAGAACCTGGGATTTATTTCTATAAGGTTACTGCTTTTGATATTACTGGTTGTACCAGCAATTTAAGAATTGGCATCGTTCGGGTTCTTAAGTCCCTGCCAACGGCAACGCTCACTACCAGCCCGGTTTGTGTTGGCGATCCGGTAATCATCAAAGTTGAGTTGACTGGAATTCCGAACTGGAGTTTCACCATCACCGATGGTACTTCTACCTGGCCATTTAGTGGAGTAACCGAGTCGCCTTACGATGCGGTTATTATGCCTGGACCAAAAGCGCCAACCAGTTATTGGGTCACTGTGGTGAAGGATAAATGGGGAACCAATTTGAAGCCAACCGATCCGGTGCCACAGGTTGTTCACCCCAAACCGAACAGTTCATTAATCTATCAGTACGAGCCGTAACGAAAGGTGGAAAGCTATTGGGGAAAGAGTAGTTGAATAATAGATATGGAAAATAAAGTTATTAATATTGAAATGAGGAATTCAGGAGAAACATCAGACTCAGTGAAACCTGGTGTTTCCTCTGTGTAACCGACAGAAATGATCAATTATGAATAACCGATATCCATATCAAAAACAAAAGCCTTCGCAGGCTGAACCTGGAACTTGAAACATTAATCTATGCTGAAAAGGTTTAAATACATATTCGCGATGTTACTCCTGATAGCTGCTATACAGGCAGCCGGAGATACCTATGACATCGACTCGGTATGTATTAACGCCACCCGTAATTACCGGGTGAACGGAGAAGTGGGTTCAACATACGAATGGCTGCTGACCGATGCCGCCGGAAATACGGTGATACTTCCCAATCCTTTAGGAAGCACATTTACCGAAACCACTTCGGGAACTACTCTTTATGGCAATGAAATAACAATATCCTGGCCTACTCCGGGTTTGTTTAACCTGATGTCGGTTCAAACTTCGGTGTTTGGGTGCGACAGTATTCAGCTGGGGCAGATCAGGGTGTTTGATCTGCCGTTGGCTTATGCCGGAAAGAATGCAATTATTTGTCCGGGTGCGCCTCATGTGCTGAGTGATGCAACAGCTTCCAATTACAGCACCCTGCTCTGGACCAGCTCAGGCGATGGCACTTTCGATGATGCAACAACTTTAACACCGACCTACAGCCCGGGGGCAAACGATTTGCTGACAGGAGTTGTAACCTGTACACTGACAGTGCAGGGAAAGGGAAATGGTGCGACGTGTATTCCGGCTGTGTCAGAAGTCACACTCATTATTCTGAAACTTGAAGCTGTGGTGACGCCTGCCGATATTACCTGTTATGGGGCGACTGATGGTAAAATTGATATTTCAGGCGCAACAGGTGGATCAGGAAGCTACGAATACAGCATCAACGGAACAACATGGACATCCAACCCCGGATTTACTAATCTTTCCAAAGGCATTTACAAGGTATATATGAGGGATGCCCTCAATAAGGTTTGTTTTGCCATTCTGGGAGATTATGAGATAATCGAACCTGAGCCGCTCACAGCCGAATTAACACATACCGATGCTACCTGTTTAGGTAATGATGGTACCATAGTTGTAAAAAATCCTAAAGGAGGATCGTATAGTTTTGAATTTTCAATTGACGACCTGATTTGGGGGGCAGGATATTACAATAAATTGGTACCGGGCACTTACACCATTTGGATGAGGGATGCCAATGCCCCTACTTGTAAAGTAAATCTTGGCGATGTTGTTATTAAAGAAGCAGAACCGCTCACGGCAACAACCGCACAAAATAACGTAACCTGCTTTGGTGGCAACGATGGTCAGATACTGATTTCCGATGCCAAAAATGGTTCAGGCGATTACGAGTTTAGCATAGATGGGGTTAACTGGGTATTGACTTCGGATCTGCCAATTTCGAACCTCACTGCCGGTGAATACACCGTTCAAATGCGCGATTTTAACGCCCCAACTTGTGTTGAAATTATTGCTACAATCACAATTACCCAACCCGAAAAACTTACTGCAACTGTTACTCCAACCAATGTAACCTGTTACGGCGCTAAGGATGGCAAAATCTCCGTTTCGTCGGCTTCGGGCGGTACCGTTACTGGAAATTATGAATATACAATCAACAATCTGGATTGGCAGGCCTCAGGAGAATTTACCAATCTGGCGCCTGGCGATTACACCGTTTTGATGCGTGATGCTGCCGTTCCAACCTGTATCGTAGCCCTTCGCGATGTTACAATCACCGAACCGCCAATGCTAACAGCTGTTGTTGCACAAACTGATATTACCTGTTATGGCGCCAACGATGGAATCATAACGGTTTCAGATCCAAAGAATGGTCTGTCGCCTTATCAGTATTCTGTTGATGATGGGGCTACCTGGTCGAATACCAGTTCGTTTACCGGCTTATTGCCCATTACCTATTTTGTTTGGATGCGCGATGCCAAGGGATGTACTCAGGCGCTCGACACGATAACAATTGATGAACCTGAACCGCTTATTGCCGATGTGGCTTCGACCGATGAAACCTGTTTGGGTAACGACGGAACAATTACCGTTACGAATCCGCAGAACAGCCGGTCTGATTTGTACGAATACTCCATCGATAATTGGGTAACATGGAATGCTACGGGTTTATTCACCGGGTTGGCATCCAATACTTACACTGTGCATCTGCGCGATGCCATGCTGCCAACCTGCGAAAGAATTATTAATACCGTAATAATTAAAGAGGCTGAACCATTGCTGGCAACAGCCGAAACAAGCGACGTAACCTGCTTCGGTGGAAACGATGGAACAATGTCCATCACAACTTCGCAGGGAGGCTCGGGTCTTTATGAATATTCAATTAATGGCACAAATTGGCAAAGTCAGCCATTCTTCGACGGCCTCTATGCCGGTACCTACACGCTTACCATACGCGACGCCAAAGCAACAGCTTGTATGGTTACTGTCGGTAGTTATGTGATTGATCAGCCCGCCAAGCTTTATGCTGAACCCAATCTGACTCATGTTAGCTGCTTTGGTGCAAACGATGGTCAGATTACGATGACCAATCCTACAGGAGGTTCAGGGACTTATGAATATTCGGTGAATGGTACCGACTGGTTTACCGATAAAATAGAACTCCTGATAGCCGGAACCTACACGGTTACGATACGCGATGCCGCCATGCCATCATGTATGGCTACCCTTGAGCCGGTAACGATTAATCAACCTCCAAAACTTTTTGCTAACGTTGATCCAAGTCCGGTGAGCTGTTTTGGAGGAAGTGATGGTGCTATAACTATTTCTAACCCGATAAATGGAGTTGGTCCCTATCAATTCAGTATCGATGGTGGTATAAACTGGCAGCCGGAAATGATTTTCACCGGATTAAAGGCTGATACCTACACGCTGCTGGTTATTCAGGATGCAAACAACTGTATTGCCACTCTTGATCCGGTAAAAGTTTTAGAGCCGGCTAAGATTGAGGCTAATTATAAAACTACGAATGAAACACAGGAGAATGCCAAGGACGGAAGCATTACAATTATCGATGCGAAAGGTGGATCGAAAGCTTATGAATACAGTATAAATGGTATTGCCTGGCAGACCGATCCTGTATTTACAGGACTTGCCCCCGGTACGTATGATGTTTGGGTAGGCGATGCCAATGTTGACAACTGTTCAATTATACTCCCGGTTAAAATTCTTCCGGCCGGTTCTATTACCGCTGAATATACATTCACAGATGTCACCTGTTTTGGTGGCAATAATGGCCGAATAACATTTACCAATCCATTCGGTGCAACGAATTATGAGTACAGCATTGGCGGAGCCTGGCAAGCGGGAGCTGTTTTTTCAGGTCTTATCGCACAGACCTATCTATTGTCAGTTCGCGATGCTGACAATTACTCAAATGTTACAACTCTTGGATCAATCGATATTGGGCAGCCGGCTGAACTAAATGCAACAGCAACGGCAATCAATGAAAGTTTGCCGGGCGCAAGTGATGGAAGCATTACCTTAAGCAATGTGACAGGAGGAACAGGCCCTTACGAATACAGTATTGATGGAACAAATTGGCAGACCAATCTGGTGTTTGCAGGATTAACGTCAGGAAATTATACGATTCAGATACGTGACGCTGCTGACTGTTTGAAATCCATCCCGAAATCCATTCAATCGGCGGGTTCACTTTCCGCAGTTGTTTCATATATCAATCCTTTGTGTTATGGCGATGCAAATGGCAGTATTACCATCAGCAAGCCTTCAGGAGGTCCTGCTGGTGTCGTATATCAATATAGTATTGATGGCGGTATTACATGGAAGCCGTCGGGTAACTTCCCCGGATTATCCGATGGAATTTATGATGTCATGTTGGGTGATGCCAACACTCCTGCAATTAAAGTTTTACTGCAGAAAGTATCTATAAGCTCGCCGGCAGAACTTAAAATAGACCTTAACGATTGGGAAGGACCGCCATGTACTGGTGGAACCGGAAGGGTAACTGTAGCAGTGAGCGGAGGAACCCCCGGTTATACGGGAATTGGGACTTTCCTGATGGCCGCCGGAGAATATAGAGAATTTAAGGTGACCGACAAAAACGGATGCGAGGATATTCAACCTTTTATAATGCCGAATCCGGATAAAATTGTTGCAAAAGTAGATATATTCCCACCAACGTGTTTTGGTGAAGACGGAATAGTTCTTGTTTCAGCAACTGGCGGAAGCGGAAAATATGGAAAAACAGCAGGAGCATTCAAAGTTAAACCGGGTACAAATTTTAGATATATAGTTATAGATAGTAATGGCTGTCAATCGAATATTGTGAGCGGACAGATGCCTGCTTCACCACCAGAGCTGATTGTGGCCGTTACGGCTCCTGGTTCAATCTGTAGTGGAACCACCGCAAAAGTTACAGTTACGGCAAGTGGAGGTATTCCAGATGCGAGTGGTAATTATACCGGGACAGGAATCTTCTATCTATCTGTGGGCACACACACTTTTACTGTTACTGATGCCATTGGTTGTAGCGTGTCACGAACAATTACTATTGGAGTAAATGAGCCTTTGGCCGCTCCAACTGTAGCTGTTATTGCGCCAAATTGCGATATTCCATTTGGGAAGATGGATGTGACTTCTCCATTGGGTATAAATTATGAATATAGTCTTGATAACGGGGCGTTTACATCTGCATCCACGTTTGAAAAACTAGTTCCGGGAAGCACTCATTCTCTAAAAGTAAGAGATATTTTGGCAGGCTGTGAATCGGCAGAAATTACTAAAACGATCGATTTGATGCCTGCAAATCCAACGGCACTTTTAGCTAAGGTTACAGTTATTCCGAGCTGTAAAAATGAAAATGGAACAGTAACGGTAACCAGTCCATTGGGGAATTATGAATATACCATGAATGGTAAAACCCAGACATCGACTGAATTTGTTAATGTCAAGACTGGAACTTATTCGATAACGGTTAGGGATATTCAAACGGGTTGTACTTCAATAGGGAACATTGACGTTCCGGCTGTACCTCCTTCTCCGGTCATCGCTGTTGCGGGTATCGATCCAAAATGTTATGGCGAAACTTTTACCATAACAGTAAGTGCACCGCCAATTGTTTCTGTAGGGAAAATATACAATTTTGACGGAATATACACCTTCTGGTACGATGGCGGAAAATTTGATAATGTGAAGATTCAGAGAGGTGTGGCTACTATAACAGGTGTCTTGCTCGCAACCACAGATTTCAGGAATATTCGGTTTGAAGCAAATGGGTGTCTATCAACTGGCTCAAATACAAGTGTATTAATTGAAGTTCCTACACCGATTACAATTACGGCTGAACAAATTACTGAACAACCACTGAAAGGAACCCAGAAAGGAGAAATAAACCTGACTGTTACCGGAGGAGAACCCGTGCTAAGTTATATCTGGACCAGTGATACATTCACAGGTACTGTAACCACAAGCGTTTCCAGCTTAACAAACTTGTTGGCGGGCAATTACTCGGTTACCATTGTCGACAAAAACGACTGTAGTATTAAGAAAAGTTATAAGGTACCTTCTAATCTGCCGCCGCTTGCTGTTGCTGATAATTATCGATATAACTGTTCTCCATTGCATGAAAATATAATTGTCAACGATACGGACCCTGAGGATGATATGCTGAGAATAAATACTGTCCCAATCATATCACCTAAACATGCAAAAAACTTTAAAATCAATATTGATGGAACTTTTGATTATGAAGTTATGCCTGGATATTCGGGAATCGATTTCTTCGTGTATGAAATTTCTGATGAATTTGCACAGGCTTCAACTGCTACCGTGACAATAACTATTGCTGCTGATTTTGATGGTGATGGTATTGCCGATTTGGATGATCCGGATGCTGATGGCGACGGAATCCTGAATGAAGATGAGGTACTTCCTGGCCAGAACCAGATGACGGCTGATCTTGATGGCGACGGTCACCCAAACTGGCTCGATATTGATGCAGATAACGATGGAATAGTTGATAATGTTGAAGCGCAGAATACGTTCGACTACATTAAGCCAACAGGGATAGATTCAGATAATGATGGAATTGATGATGCTTACGACACAGACAATGGAGGTAAGGCTATTACTCCGGTAGATACCGACCTTACTCTTTTTGAGCCGGATAAAAAACCAGATTTTCTGGATCCGGATTCGGACAACGATCGGGTTCCGGATTATATCGAAGGGCATGATCAGGATGCTGATGGAAAACCAGACAGAATCTTCTCGGGCAAAGATGCTGACGCTGACGGATTGGATGATGTTTATGATATTGTAGTGAACGGATGTAATAATGGTAACGCAACAGGAAGCAACTCGCCGATACAAGACTTTGATGGTGATGGACTGAAAGACTGGAGAGATGAAAATGATGACGATGATGAATACCTGACAAGGTTTGAAGATCTTAATGCTGACGGAGACTTCAGCAATGACGTTACCGGTCATGTTGGTCATCCTGAATACTTATGGTTCGGGCGCGATTGCGAATTATTTATTCCCGATGCCTTCTCACCAAATGACGACAATATTCACGACTATTTCCAGATCTATTGCATCGAAATGTACCCCAATGCCAAAATGTATATTTTTGATCAGGTAGGAAATAAACTATTCGAAAAAGAACATTACGGGAATCTGGATTTCTGGGGGACACCGGAAAAAGCATGGTGGGATGGCAGAACAACAAACCGTGCTGCAACAGTAAACGGTAATAAAGTTGCACCTGGAACATATTATTATGTGATCCGTTTAGGTAACGGCGAGGTTAAAAAGAGTTTTGTGTTTGTGTCATATTAAAGTTACATGATTAGAAAATGCTTAAATATTGTAATGCTGACTTTTACTCTGTTGAATCTAACAGAAAAGAAGGCTCAAAGTCAGGAATTGCAGGAATTGTTTCCATGGACAATGCAATATTTAAGCAATATGCATACCATTAATCCGGCATTCGTGGGGATATGGGACAAAGCAGGCTTTATGCTTGCAACAAGAAAAGATTATGTGACAATTAACGGGGCAAAATTATATCAACAATTTACTTATAATACTCCGATTCGCGATCATGAAAGCGGAATAGGGTTTAATGTTATCAAGAGAAATGTTGGTTATGAAAGACAGTTGAGTCTTACCTTTGATTATTCTTATCAGGTTAGGCTTGATATGTATTATTACTTAAGGTTCGGGCTTCGGATTGGCTTTGTAAATTATAGTCCTAACCTGACAGATTATCATCTCTATCCTGATGGTGTGCCAGATCCTGAATTTATGAAAGATATTAGTCAGCAGTTCATGACGGCAGTTGGGTTTGGTGCTGTGGTATATGACGATAACTACTATGTTAGTTTATCCGTTCCTCAGTTTGTCAATAATACCTTTCAGATTAACAGGGAGGGTTATTCTTCTCTTGCCGGGTTTAAAACGGCTTATCTTTCGACTGGTTATTTGTTCAGGTTGCCAATGAGTATTATGCTGCGTCCCAATTTACTGATTGTTGGGAGTATTGGGAAACCAGTAAGGTTCGATGTGGCTTCGGTTGTTTATTTACCTAACAATCTTCAGTTTGGAGTGAATTTTAGAAGTACTGGATCTTCATGTTTTTCGGCCCAATATACCTTTTCAAATAATCTTAGAATTGGTTTTGCCGCTGACTATGCTTTTTTTCAGGATATTCGCAGTTTTCAGCTTGGAACGTATGAAATTATGGTTGGATATGATTTTAATATTTACCGAAAGTCTGCCCGCCCAAGTTACTTCTGATGTTCTCAACAAAAAATCCCGTCAGTTATCTGCCGGGATTCTTTTGGGAATAAGCGTTCCGAGTGCGCTAGTTCCCAAGTTCTGAAAGGAATTTGATTCGCATCAGCCGGATGTCGCTTTCAGAGTATTCATCCTCGCCAAGTTCTTTCAACGCAGCATCAATACTGTCGTCTTCAGCTTCCCTGAAATATTCAAATATTTCTTCCTGATGTTCTTCATCAAGTATTTCATCAAGGTAGTAATCGATATTGATTTTTGTTCCCGAGTTTACGATAGTCTCAATTTCCGAAACCAGGTCTTTCATCTCAATTCCATTCGAGTCGGCAATGTCGTCGAGAGAAAGTTTGCGGTCGATACTCTGGATGATCGCAACTTTGGTTTTCGATTTGTTGGCAACGGTTTTTACCACCATGTCCTGAGGACGATCAATTTCGTTTTCCTCGACATACGATTTGATGAGTTCAACAAATTCTTTACCATAGCGCTTGGCCTTTCCTTCACCAACCCCCTGTATATTTTTCAGTTCTTCAATGGTAATTGGGTATTGAAGGGCCATATCGGCAAGCGAAGGATCTTGAAAAATAACGAATGGCGGAAGACTCAGTTTTTTCGAGATTTTCTTTCTGAGATCTTTCAGCATGGCAAATAATTCGGGATCTCCGGCACCACTGGCCTGGGCTGCAGCTGCATTGGCTTCTTCCTCTTCGATGGCGTCATAGTCGTGGTTCCGCACCAAAAGAAAATCGTATGGGTTTTCCAGAAAGTCGTACCCTTTCTGTGTCATTTTAAGCAATCCGTAGTTTTCTATGTCCTTGCTGATTAAGCCAGCAATCATACTTTGGCGAAATACGGCAGCCCAGAATTTTTCTCCGTGATCGTTCCCCGAATTAAAGGATTCAAGGTCGTAATGACGGAACGATTTAACGGCAGCGGTCATTTTCCCGGTTAATATGTCGGATAAATGTTCTGCTTTATATTTTTCTTTAACCTCAATAATGGCCTGAAGTGCACGGCAGATTTCATCTTTGGCTTCAATCTGTTCTTTCGGGTTGATGCAGTTATCGCAGTTCCCGCAAGGTTCTTCGAGTTTTTCGCCAAAATAGTTCAGGAGCAAAATACGGCGGCAAATGGCTGTTTCAGCATAAGAGGCTGTATCGAGCAAAAGCTGACGTCCAATTTCCTGTTCGGCAACAGGTTTGCCTTGCATGAATTTTTCAAGTTTCTGAATGTCTTTCGAAGAATATAAGGTGATGCACTTTCCTTCGCCACCATCGCGTCCGGCGCGTCCGGTTTCCTGGTAATAACCTTCGAGGCTCTTCGGAATATCATAATGAATCACGAAGCGAACATCCGGTTTGTCTATACCCATTCCAAAAGCGATGGTAGCCACAATTACATCAACTTCTTCCATCAGAAATTTATCCTGATTGGCCGAACGTGTAGCCGAATCCATTCCGGCATGGTAAGGCAGCGCTTTAATGTTATTTACCTGGAGCGTTTCGGCCAGTTCTTCAACTTTTTTGCGGCTCAGACAATAAATAATTCCCGATTTTCCTTCATTTTCTTTAATGAATTTGATGATTTGAGATTCGGGTTTCGATTTGGGTTTTACTTCGTAGTAAAGGTTCGGGCGATTAAACGATGCCTTGAAAACATTGGCATTCAGCATCCCAAGCGTTTTTTGTATATCGTGCTGTACTTTGGCTGTTGCTGTTGCAGTAAGCGCAATCAGTGGGGCCTGTCCTATTTCCGAAACAATTGGTTTGATGCGGCGATACTCTGGACGGAAGTCATGTCCCCATTCAGAGATACAGTGAGCTTCGTCGATCGCATAAAACGATATCTTGACGTTTTTCAGGAAATCAATATTGTCCTCCTTAGTCAAACTTTCAGGAGCAACGTAGAGCAGTTTGGTTTTGCCACTCATCACGTCGTCGCGTACCTTCTGGGCAGCAGCCTTGGTTAACGACGAATTTAAGAAATGTGCAATGCCATCTTCGGTGCCAAAACTCCGGATCGAATCAACCTGATTCTTCATTAAAGCAATCAATGGAGAGATGATGATGGCGGTTCCCTCCATGATAAGTGCCGGCAATTGGTAACACAATGATTTTCCCCCTCCCGTCGGCATCAATACGAAGGTATCGTTGCCATTCAACACACTTTTGATCACTTCTTCCTGTTGGCCTTTAAAACGATCGAATCCAAAATATTTTTGGAGAAGTTCAGTCAACTTATATTCCATTTCCATAAAAAAAGACCGTTTACAGATCAAAAAAAATTATTGCATTTTTGTTTAGCATCCCGAAGGTATATAAAATATCAATTCAAATACAATGAGCCTGAATGAATTTCGGCACATTTAGCCCTGATTTAAATAAAATTAAGATATGGCTCTCCGGTAAAATTCGGAATATAAGCTATATTTGTGCGAATTTTTTCAAAACCAAACAGATCATTTATTTGCTGGAGTATGGCTGAGGAAACTAACCGCGAAGAACAATCAACAAAAGCGAAAACGGACGGTTCAAAGGCAGAAATGTCTTTTCTGGATCATTTGGAAGCGCTCAGATGGCATATTATTAAAGCTATTTCTGCTATAGTTATTTGCGCTGTAGTGGCCTACATTTACAGTGATTTTGTATGGAACTCGATCTTGCTTGCTCCAAATAGTCCAGATTTTTGGACCAGTAAAATGATTATACAGGTGGGTGACCTTTTTGGTATTAAATCGCAAGGTTTGAATCAGCACCCCGTTCAGTTAATCAACTTTAACTTGTCGGGGCAATTTATGGTCGATGTATGGACAGCCATCATTGCAGGCTTTATCATTTCTTTCCCATATGTGGTATTCCAGTTCTGGAGTTTCATAAAACCAGCTCTTTACGAGAATGAGCGGAAATACGCTTCAGGGGCAGTTGGCGTTATGTCTGGGCTGTTTTTAATCGGGGTTTTATTTGGCTACTATCTGATCGTCCCATTTTCGCTTGACTGGCTTGGTTCATACAGTATTAGTTCGCAGATTACCAATCAGATTAATATACTTTCGTACATCAGTTCGGTAACATCCATTGTTATTGCTGGTGGGGTTTCGTTTGAGTTGCCTGTGGTCGTTTATTTTCTTAGTAAGGTGGGTTTGTTAACTCCCAAATTCCTGAAAAAATACCGCCGGCATTCGTATGTTGTTCTGCTGATTATTGCCGCAATTATTACTCCACCCGATGTACTTAGCCAGACGATTGTAAGTATTCCGCTGATTATTCTTTACGAAGTAAGTATCTTTATTTCAGCCAGAGTTGATAGAGCCAATAAACGAAGGCTTGAAGCCATTTAATTTTTGACGAATAAAGTTTTTGAATGAAGCTCAGAGCAGAAAATATTGTCAAGAAATATAAAAAACGGACGGTTGTAAAAGGTGTTTCGTTTGAGGTTAACCAGGGCGAGATTGTTGGATTGCTCGGGCCAAACGGTGCTGGCAAAACAACTTCGTTTTACATGATCGTTGGCCTGATAAAACCATTCGCCGGAAGAATCTATCTGGACGAGGAAGAGATTACCATGATTCCGGTTTACAAAAGAGCACAAAAGGGGATTGGCTATCTGGCTCAGGAAGCATCTGTTTTCAGACAAATGAGTGTTGAAGACAATATTCTTTCGGTTCTTGAAATGACCAAATTTCCAAAGTCGTATCAGGAGGAAAAGGTAGAAACTCTTTTAACTGAATTTGGATTGCACCATATTCGTAAAAGTAAAGGTTACCAGCTCTCGGGAGGCGAACGTCGGCGAACTGAAATTGCAAGGGCGCTGGCCATTGATCCGAAATTTATCCTTCTTGACGAACCGTTTGCGGGCGTTGACCCTATTGCAGTAGAAGACATTCAGTCGATAATAAAAAAGCTCAGGGAAAAGAATATTGGGGTGTTGATTACTGACCACAATGTTCACGAGACCCTTACGATTACTGATCGGTCATATCTTTTATACGAAGGATCGATTATGAAAGCGGGTACTGCCGAAGAACTTGCTTCCGACGAAGAAGTGCGTCGGGTATATCTTGGTCAGAATTTCGAATTGCGGTAAGTCTGATCTATCCGAAAAACAATTTTAAAAGATTTCGTGGTGCTGTTGTGTGTGTGAAAAAAATGACATACATTTGCACCGCATTTAGCGGGCGTGGCGAAATTGGTAGACGTGCCAGACTTAGGA